>JAGZJD010000127.1:630-5443 GCA_018365895.1 Lachnospiraceae bacterium
AGAAAGAAGAACAAAAAGAGCAGACCATAACTGTAGCGGATCGATGGAAGGAGCGAGGTGTCTGAAATCAGCCGTACATAGATACCGCTCGAGGATTCCATCCGACTGAGAAATGCAGTGTAAGATTTTCCATGTAGTTCCACTTTTTGATAGGAAGGAGCAGATGTATGTGCATTCTGCTTAAGGAAGTTCGATGCTTCTTTGCGAAGATCAGAAGGAAGGTTTGAAAGGGAAAATCCATTTTCTATTTCAAATAGATAAAATTCATCAGAATAAGAGCTATTTGATTCCAGATAGGATTTCAGTGCATTTTCGGATAGAATGAAATTGACGGCAAAGGCAGGGCTTGATGAAAATGGAGCCATAAATACAGACAGTGTTTTCCTTTTCTCTAGTGGAGATTCATAATATTCTACTAATCCGTGTGTCTTTGACAACTCCTGGTAAAAGCGAGTTTCTTCTTCGTTGAGTGTACAATAACTTCCGATGGGGTAATTGTCGGAATTGTACATTAGATTATAATTGAAGAGATAGGCATGAGCAGACTCCAAAAGTGGAGAGGAGGCGCAGAGGCTTGACAGCTGCTCACGGAGCAAGTTGACACGGACACTTTTATCATAGGTGGAAAGATAAGGGTAGATGACAGCAAGATCCCGGAGAAAATTCTGCTCAATAATATGAAGATTGGCAGTGTAGATCTGCTGTAGATTTTCATCTAGGCGGGCAATATAAGAATCATTATTAGACTGGATAGCATCTAGAGTCTGCTGCCTCTGTTTCAAATTATTGTGGTTTAGATAGATTAGGCTGACAGTCATGAGAGGCAGGAGAACAGCTAGAAAAAGAAGGATTACTTTTTTTAATAGTAAATTTCTTTCATGAAAAGCATTTGGGTGTAGAAGAGTTTTTAAATATATTTTTCCAGACATGGTTGACTTTTACAAATTCCTTTCTATATTTTTTGTATTTTTCCGAGCATTTTGTAATACATGCCTGCCGAGGGCAGACTTTTTCTGATAAGGTATAGAGCGATATATTTACACTAAAATTCATACTGTTTTCGTATGATTTAGTATAGCATAAGGAGAAATGGAATACAAAGTGAGAGAGTTATAATATTTTGTGATTTGTATAAAATTTTGTTATCTTAGCAGAAATAGTGCAAGAAACTACACAAATGTAAAAATATTTTATATGTTTTTGGATGGGAATCCAATAAAATAAGGACAGAAACAAATACAGAGAATAAAAATCTTCGGTGAGAAGAGAAAGGGATGGAGAAAATGAAAAGAAAGAAAGTGTTATCAGTACTGCTTGCAAGTACGCTTGTATTTGGAATGACCGGGTGTATGAGCAAAGGGACAGAATCCGGAGGGGAGAAGAAAAAGACAGAACAAAAACATGTAGAAGCACCAAAGGGAGCATTGGATAAATATAGCGAAACGGTGACAATCTCAACTGTGCTACCGGAAAATGCCGGAATCCAGTGGCAGGAGGGTGACGACTACGGTGATAATCCATGGTACCGTGCTTATGAGGAGCGGTTAAATATCAAAGTCGTTAATGACTGGGTGAGTAATGATTATAAGACGAAGTTAAATCTTACGATTGCAGATGGAAATCTTCCAGATGTATTTAGTGTATCTAGTCAGCAACTTCAACAGCTGATCGATGCAGACTTAATCTGGGATCTGGGAGAAATCTTTGATACATATGCTTCAGATAATCTAAAAAAATATATGGAAATGGAAACAGATACTTTTGAGACCGGTAAGCGAGATGGAAAATTATATGGTATCCCGCAACTGACATATGGAATTATTGATCAGCCAACACAGATTTGGGTTCGTCAAGACTGGGCAGAAGAGGCAGGACTTCAAGAAATCAAAACAATGGATGAGTTTGAAAAACTTGCGAGGACTTTCCAAGAAACCCATGGTACTTATGCAATTACAGAGGATCAGGATCTGGAATGTATGAACAATCTTGCTGTTGCATGGGGAGCGCATCCAGGAATCTGGGTAGAAGGAGAAGATGGAAATCTGGAGTATGGATCTGTACAGCCACAGATGAAAGAGGTACTTGCAAAATATACGGAGTGGTATAAAGAAGGTCTGATCAATCCAGAGTTTGCGACAACTGATATGGAAAAAATGTTCCAGGGAATCATTAATGGTGAAGTAGGAATCTGTCCGTTTGCACAGTGGTTTGGCTATCAACCGGGACCAGACATTATTTCAAATCTTGGTGACCAGGCATGCTTTGATGCTTATAAGATTCCGTCTGCAAATGGAGAAGAGGTAAAAGCAAATGTAAAATATTCCAATATCGGATATGTTGTTGTCAGCAAGACATGTAAGAATCCGGAGGCAGCAGTCAAGTTGTTGAATTTCTATGCATATATGATGGATGATGCACAAGGCAAAGAAGATACCAAATTTATTGACAGTCTCTTTAACCATGCTTATACAAATATCCCATATGCGTTGCGTGTCATTAACCCGATGACCGATTATAATCAGTTTGAGAATGTAACAAGCTATTTGGAAAAATATCAGAATGGTGAAGATGTGGATTCTTCTGAACTTGGAAAAGATGCTGTAAAATATGAACACTGTGTAGAATGGCTTGAGAAAAAGACACCGGAAGCGGTCGGAGACTGGATGCAGCAGGGAAGTTCGAAATCAGCATACCGGATTTCAAAAGAAATGATCGACAATAATGAGATTGTAAAAGATGCTTACTGGGGACAACAGGTAGAAACATTATTAAGTTCTGGAAGTACATTAGATGATATCTTAAAAGAAGGGTTTACAAAGATCATTGTAGGAGAAAAGCCGGTCGAATATTTTGACACATTGGTAGAAAATTGGAAAGCAGCCGGCGGAGAAGCTGCGACAAAAGAAGTAAACGAATTGTGTAAATAATAAAGAGTAAACAAGAAAGAATGTCCTCCGAATGCGGCAGTCTGCTAAGGAGGATATTTTTCTTTTAAGGATAAAGGAGAATAGAATATGTTAGCAAAATTTAAGAAACAGTGGCAATACCATTTGATGCTTTTGCCAGGGGTGCTCCTTGTGTTGATCTTCAGCTATATTCCATTGTATGGTGTGATTATTGCTTTTCAGAATTATAATCCGGGAATGGGATTTTCATCTCCGTGGGTTGGATTGAAAAATTTTCAATATCTGTTTAGTCAGCCTGCATTTTTAAGAACGATCTGGAATACATTTTATATTGCATTTTTTAAATTAATCGGAGGGATTATTGTTCCAGTAGTTTTTGCACTGTTGTTAAATGAGTTGATATCGAACAAACTGAAAAGAATTTTTCAGACGTTAATTTATATTCCAAACTTTTTGTCATGGGTAATCATGGCAGGCGTGATGATGGATTTATTGGCCAAAAATGGTGCATTCAATGAATTGTTGACAGCAATTGGATTTCCAGTGATAAATTTCTTGGGAAGTCCTAAGGTGTTTCCGTGGACAATGATTATTAGCGACATCTGGAAAGGTTTTGGATTTGGAACGGTTGTTTATCTTGCAGCGCTTACGAGCATTGATCCAGGACTGTATGAGTCAGCACTTCTTGATGGAGCTACAAGATGGCAGCAGATCCGTTACATTACGATTCCGCTTTTGATGCCGACGATTATCCTGATGACAGTACTTGCGTTGGGAAGTGTGTTAAATGCCGGATTTGACCAGATTTTCAACTTATATTCCCCGATTGTCTATGAGACCGGAGATATTATTGATACATATGTATATCGGCTTGGTATACAGCAGGCGCAGTATTCCGTTGGAGCAGCCATCGGATTATTTAAGTCAGTTGTCTCATGTATCATGGTAGGACTGTCTTATATTTTAGCAGATAAGCTGGCGGGATACAGAATTTTCTAAACAGGGGGAAATAAATTTATGAAACAATACAAGACAAGGGCAAATAGGATTTTCAATGCCGTAAATATAACATTTTTAATTCTGGTCTCTGCGACCTGCCTACTTCCGTTTATACATCTTCTTGCAGTATCTTTTAGTGGAAGTGCGGCAGTAAATGCAGGAAAAGTCGGATTGCTTCCGGTAGATTTTACGACATCAGCTTATGAGTTTGCACTAAGAGGAGGGAAATTTCTGAGGGCACTTTTGATTTCGGTGGAGAGAGTAGTTCTTGGTGTGGGGCTAAACTTAATCTTGATGGTTCTTACAGCATATCCATTGTCAAAATCCAGCAAAAAAGTTGCCGGACGAAATATTTATATGACATTTTTTGTGATTACAATGTTAATCAGTGGAGGAATGATTCCAACGTATCTTGTTGTCACAAAGCTAGGATTAAAAGATACGATATGGTCTTTGATTTTGCCGGGGGCACTTCCAGTATACAATATGGTAATCCTCATGAATTTTATGCGGGGAATCCCGGAGGAGATTGAGGAGGCAGCAGTGATAGATGGGGCGACACCATTTCAGATACTGGTAAGGATTCTTCTTCCAGTTTTAAAACCAGCACTTGCAACGGTAGGACTTTTTTGTATCGTTTCACATTGGAATGACTGGTTCAGTGGAATGATTTATATGAATAATCCAGATAATTATCCACTTCAGACTTACTTGCAATCACTGCTTCAGAATTTTGAGCAGATTTTACAGCAACAAGGAGCAGGGGATATTCAGAGACTTCTTGTGCAAATGAATGCAAGAACTGGACGGGCTGCACAACTATTCCTTGGAGCACTTCCGGTGATGATGATTTATCCGTTTTTACAGAAGTATTTCACAAAAGGACTTGTCATGGGAAGTGTGAAGGG
>JAGZJD010000128.1 GCA_018365895.1 Lachnospiraceae bacterium
TCCACTCTAACAATTCTTTCATAAAGAAACACCTCTTTTCTCTTTAGTTTATCAGAAAAAAGGGATGTTCACAATTTATTTACTCATGCGTTTGTCGTGACATTTTTATATTTACAAAACTCCCGCATTCATATCTATTCATATAGCACATGAATGGGAGAGTTCTCAATTGCTTCTAGTAACATTATAATTATATCAGAAAAGGCACTTTTGTCCTCATTTTGTCTCAATTAATTTTTTAACCGGATAAGAAGTTATTTGAAACATTGGTGGATTTTCCTTCAATGTTTCATATGCCTTCTTTTCATTTGCTGCTATATTATCAGGAATAATTGCATAAGGTATAAGAACTTCCCTAGAAGTGCCTTGCAAAAGAGAAAAACCCAAACCTTTCGGCATATCCGGATTGATTAATTCATACGACATTTGATTAACCACAGCACTATAATCAGTCCCTACCAATGTCATGGCACTCAAGTTAACTCCCACTTTTTCCACATCTTCATTATCTTCGTTTGAAAATAACGCTTTCACTACATAATAATATTTTACAGCTGTGTCTTCCGCCAATTCTTCATCTTCTGAAACAAGATTATAGTTCTTATAAAATTCTTTCATTGAGAAAAGCTCAGCACCTAACACTTTTACAGTATAGCCGTCAATAATACTATCCGAACTATTGTTAAAATCTCGACCAAACTCCACTGTCTCATTTACTTGAAAATATTCTTTTTTCTGTCTCTCAGCCTTCTTATTCAAAGCATAAATCCGAATTCCCGAGCCTATCAAAAGACATATCATTATACCTATCACTATTTTTTTCTTACTTATCATCTATTATTCACATCCTTATTTAAGCCCTACCTATGTGTTCAATTACTTTTCCGCTTTCCAATTTAATAATCTCATCTGACAATTCCTCCAAAACCGCAAGATCATGGCAGGAAATGATAACTAATGCACCTCTTTTTTTCTCCCCTCGAACAATTTCTTTTACTAATTCCACACCAGAAGTATCCAGGGCATTCGTCGGTTCATCCAATATCACTATATCTGGTTTTTCCATAAGTGCTGCTGCAATTCCCAAACGTTGTTTCATTCCTAATGAATATTTTCGGTATTTCTTTTTTGCCGCCTCTTCATCCAAACCAACCAAACACAGAACTTTATTTATTTCTTCGTCAGATATTATTTTCTTTACAGATGCTAGCATCTTTAAATTTTGATATCCTGAATATCGATCTAAAAATGTCGGATTTTCTAACAAAAACCCTATGCTTTTAGGAAATTCCAACTCTTTTCCCAATTCTTTTCCATCTATCAATACCTTTCCTGATGATGGATGAATTAATCCAATCAGCACTCTCATCAACATTGTCTTCCCTGATCCGTTAATGCCCTGTATTCCATAAATTTTCCCTGAGTGCATAGAGCAGCTTACTCGATCTAACACCGTATGTTTACGAATTACCTTTGATACTTCTATCACTTCCATTCTCATTTTTAGCCTTCCTCCTTATTCAAAATATCATATCTACGAAATTTCATAATTCCACATATGAATGCAATAAATAAAATTCCAAACGAAAACAGTAATCCTTTTTGATAACTAACGCCATTTTCTATTGCCCATTCATACCGAATTGGCATTGCGAAATTCCCTATCATTATATCGGATAAGAAATAAGCTGAAGACAGCATCATAATACATATTACCAAAAAACTGAACACAGGTTTTGTAAAAAGCAATAATACCATCTGCAATAAATTAATTGCAATCGACAATATCACTGGTGTTAGAATCACAGCGATTGGAATCACTCCACCCCCTCGAAACTCTGATACCCACAAGCCAAACATCGTTGCAATACTGTCTGCATGTGCTTCAAACGAGAGTGGTTCTTGAAAACAAATACATAGAATCACTAATACCAATAAAATAATTCCATGATACAAAACGGTAGATAAAACATTCCACAAACATTTTGATATCCACCATTTTGTTCGTCCTTGAACATGTACCAAAATCTGTGTTCCCATGTTTTGTAAATCTTTCATCGGATAATTTAGAACAGCAAACGAACTAAACAAAAAAACAGCAATCCACATAGTTGGAAATTGAAACGGATTACCTGTAGTCGGTATATATTCTTTCATTCCGCCATACAAATACATCCAATAGTCTCCTAATGCCACTTCTGTTCCCCATATCGCAATTCTTCTATGCAACTCAAAAAAACCAATAATTGCAATAAATAACGGAAAAATATAACATGATACTCCTTTAAAATATCCGTTTTTCAAGTCAAACCACAATACTTTAATAAATTTCATTCCGATACTCCTTTATAATACCAATTAGAGAAATCACCAATAATCCAATCGCAAACAAAAGAATAATACTTCCTGAAAAAGAATACCTAACTTCTACACCTCGCAAAAAATATAATGGCGAAAGCTCCTTATATGCAACAGATGGATCACTATAAATATAATCTGTAATCACATGTACAAATAGCAACAACAAAAACGGGATAAGTACGACTCCCCACTTTTGTCGCACAATTCCAGATACTGCCATACAAATACAAACCAAAAAACCACAGTATACAAAGTCTATAAACAAATATATTGCCACATACAAAAAAGGTACTGTATAATATAATTCAGCTAAAAAAGAGCCTCCAAACACACCATAAAACATATTCATAGTCACATCAGGCAAAATAGCTGGAACAACCAGTAAAGTCATCCAAAAATTAAAAATCAGCGGAAGAACCATTGCAACTCCCCCCGATAAAAATACTGCTACATATTTTGCACAATAATATTTTTTCTTTCCTGTCTTTGTGATCATCATTCTTCGATATCCGCATTTCCTTTCTTCACTATATGACCAGCCATAAGGCAATGCTATCAACAACGGAAATACAAAGAAATAAATAGAACTTCCTAGCGAAAATGGTTCGCCTCCTATCCAGCAATTGAACACCGTATTAATCCCTATATGAGGATCGTATATGATATCCGTTGAATTACCAGATATAGCAGACATTCCCTCATAATACATATTTACCATATGTTCAAAACTCAACAAGGTAATAAGACACCCTAAAACAACAGATATCCAAAAAAATTTATTTTTGAAAGCTTTCTTAAGCTCTAATTTCAATACTGAACACATATTCTCACTCCCTACTTTACAATTTCAAATTCACATAAGAAGTATATTCTTCTCCTCCATTTAAATTATCTGTCAAATATATTTTCCCCAGATCACAATCATCCGGATTAATATACCAACCAATTTTCATGTTTACACTCTGTGCCGGAAGCAACGGAAAATGATAATATTCAGGACTTTCCACATCTTTACCTTCCGAATAATAACACGGACTTCCAATCCATATAACTTCATTGTCTTTTCCTTTTTCAACTAATTGAAAAATAGATATATTGCAATCTTCAGAATTTACATTCGTCACCGTCACATCCAAAATCAACATAGGACTATT
Source organism: Lachnospiraceae bacterium (assembly GCA_018365895.1). The sequence goes on from JAGZJD010000128.1 coordinate 3,516, forward strand.
CATCGCCTCATCTACCGACACCAAAACTCCACTTTTGGGATATTCAATAATTGGCATAATCTCTTCTTTCCGCACACTCGCTTCTGTCGGATTATTATACAAAGTCGCCTGATTTACTGTATATCTTATCGAAATATTCTCTTCATTTCCCTGAAGAGGCTCCTTCTTCTCCACGATGTCCCCCAGTTGGAATTCCCGTTCTTGATTTACATAATATTTTTGTTCAATTGTTTTACCTTTCCCTTTTGATATTTTTGAACATCCTGTAATTGATATTAAAATTAAGGCAATACAAAAAATAAAACTATAATTTCTATGGAACATCCCTTATACTCAACCTCCAACTCTCTTATATTATTAAGAAGGTCAGTGTTTCTTCTGACCTTCCCTTCTTATTGTTTTTCATTCATACTATGGATTTGCCACAGGATAGTTTCCAACACTGTCCGGACTCCATAATCCTCTTAATGTCCCTGACACACCCGCTCTTGCGGTCGTAATATCAAGTTTACAACTGGAATAACCATTTTCTTTAACTTTATTGTATATAAACCATTCACCACCTTTTACAATTGCATGATCTCTAAGTGTACAATTCACATTTGATGAACTAAGAGAGCGCACCCATAAATCGAACCCCGAGTTATTTTTAATATAATGAGAAGTTTTATCTTCTTTTGTCCGTAACGGTGTCTGTGCCGCTTTAGAATAAGCAAATTCTATTTTCTTTGTCGGCAATGCTGTATCCGAAACGTTCCCAGCCGCTTGAGCCGAGATACCTGCACAACCAATACCTATAACCATCAATACTGCCAATACTTTTTTCTTCATAACATATTCCTCCTAATTTCTTCTTTTCAGAATCACACCTAACATCAATGAAAAACTAACCACCAACACATTTACCGCCAATATCCTACATAATTGCTCTCCACCCAAAATCAAAGACAGAAAATACAATATCAATTGTATACTAAGAATCATTCTGGTTCTTTTCCGATATACACGAACCTCCTCTTCATCCAACTGCTTATTATGTGTTCCTACAGGTGCAAGGCAAAAGATACACCCACTTCCGATTACCATAATCCACGTATATACACCTATTATCCATCCTGCTTTCAATAGGAATTCGAAAGCAACAAACAACAATACTACGGACATCATCAGACATCGAAATTTTGTCTTCGCATGAAATCCACCTGCATGCTTTCGCAGTGTCCAAAAGGAAATCCAAAACACGCAACTTTCAAATACACAATCACAAAAGATA
>JAGZJD010000129.1 GCA_018365895.1 Lachnospiraceae bacterium
TGTCAAAAATGTTTTCATACGAAAATCAAGCATGTCAACCTCCGGAAAAATAGATATTAATAATCTGATAAATCAGTATAAATTAAGTATAAATAAGCATATCAAATATTTTGTGAAAAAACAATTTGCGGTTGACATTTTTTAGTCATATTCTATAATAAAAGAAAAAAGTTTTTTTTAGAACTGTTTTGAAAAGAACTTTAAGAAACGCTTTGCGGGAATGAAGAAAGAAAAAAGAGAGGTTTCCGAAATAGTATTAGAAAGGGCGAAAGAGTGTTATGAAAAGGACAACGGATCTTCTTGTAAGTATTAGAAAAATCTTGAAAATCGATGAGGATTTAATGAAAAGTGTTTGTGAAATGTATGATTTGACGCTGATTGAAGCGAAAATTCTTGTGTTTTTGAAGAATAATCCAAGTTGTGATACAGCTGCAGATATTGTGGAGTATCGCATGCTGTCAAAGGGAAATGTATCGCAGGCAGTGGACAGCCTGATCCGGAAGCGGTATTTGCAGAGAAGACCGGATGAAAATGACCGCAGAAAAGTGCATTTGTCACTTCTTCCGGCAGCAGATCCTGTGAGTGCTAAAATGCAGGAGCTGCGTTCAGATTATGAGAAGCGGTTGTTTGACGGTATGACAGAGGAAGAGCATCAGACATTTATCAGACTAAGTAACAAAGTGATTGAAAACAGCAAAAAGATAGCAGAGAGAAGGAAATAAGTCATGGAAGAAGAAAAGGATTTTTTAGGAAAAGAGCCAATTGGCAAATTGCTTTTGCGGCTTGCATTGCCGACAATCGCAGCTCAGATTATTAACATGATGTACAATATTGTAGACAGGATTTATATTGGACATATTCCGGAAAACGGAGCAGCTGCGCTGACTGGTGTAGGCGTATGTATGCCGCTGATTATGATCGTGTCTGCATTTGCAGCGCTTGTGGGAAATGGAGGAGCTCCAAGGGCTTCGATAGCAATGGGGAAAGGAAAAAATGATGAAGCAGAGAAGATTCTTGGTAATTGTTTTACGCTGCAAGTAGTTCTTTCATCAATTTTAACTGTTGTGCTATTTATCTTTAACCGAAGCTTTTTGATGGCATTCGGAGCCAGTGATAATACGATTGAGTATGCGGTAAGTTATATGAATATTTATTCGCTTGGCGTACTGTTTACACAGCTGACCCTTGGAATGAATGCATTTATTACAGCACAAGGGTTTGCAAAAACCGGAATGTTATCTGTATTGATTGGAGCGGTAACCAATATTGTATTGGATCCCATTTTTATTTTCGGACTGCATATGGGGGTACGAGGCGCAGCCCTTGCAACAATTATTTCACAGGCATGCTCCTGCATTTGGGTATTGAGCTTTTTATTTGGAAAGAAACCATTTCTTAAAATCCGCAAGGCGAATATTGGACTTTGTCCAAAGGTAATTTTGCCGTGTATCGCGCTTGGTTCTTCTTTTTTTGTCATGCAGGCAAGTGAAAGTGTCATTTCTGTATGCTTCAATTCATCATTATTAAAATATGGAGGAGACATTGCAGTTGGAGCTATGACAATCTTAACAAGTGTTATGCAGTTTGCCTTGCTGCCGATTCAGGGACTCGGACAAGGAGCGCAGCCGATCATTAGTTATAATTATGGAGCTAAAAATGTCGATCGGGTAAAAGGAGCATTTAAATTGCTTTTGAAATTGAGTCTTGCCTATTCTTGTCTGTTCTGGGTTGGTGTAATGATGTTTCCGAGAGCATTTGCATCTATGTTTACAACAGACGCAGCGCTTCTTGACTTTACCGGAACAGCTCTTCGCATTTATATGGGAAGTATGTGTCTGTTTGGAATTCAGATGGCGTGTCAGATGACATTTACTTCGCTCGGAAATGCAAAAGAATCTATTACCGTTGCAATTATGAGAAAATTTGTCCTTCTCACTCCGTTGATTTATATTATGCCGGTGCTGTTAAAACAGAATCAGACGATGGCTGTTTACATGGCAGAACCGATTGCTGACTTTTTGGCAGTGATTTTTACGGCTTGTTTGTTCCGAGTTCGGTTTAAAAAGTCACTAATGTTAATTGGAAAGAAATAAAGCAGGAGAATGTTATGCAGATTGTAAGGATGGATATTCAGAAATCTGTCCGACGCCAGATATCAGCGCGGTACTTGATGATCTTGGATATTCTGCGACAGATGTGATGAACGTAAATTTTGTATTTATTGTAGAAGGAAAACAAGACAAAAGCCGGTTCCCGCTGCTTCTGAAAAAATATTTTTCCGAAACGTACGATGAAGATGGAAATCTTTCCAGAATTGCGATTATTACAACAAACAGCTGCACGAATATTAAAGCATATGCGAATTTAAAATATATGAATCAAGTGTACTTAAAAGATAATTTTCTAATGGTCCGGGATGGTGACGGCAAAGACCGGGAGAAATTAAAAAGGGAACTTTACAAATATTATGAAGAGCGTAATCTGGAAGATGTGGATCGTCTTCCGCGCGTCACAGAAAAGAATGTTCTGATTTTGAAATATTATTCTTTTGAGAATTATTTTCTCAATCCAAAGATTATGGCGGCGCTTGATATTGTAGAATCAGAAGAAGCTTTTTACGAAATATTTCTTGACAAATGGAAAGAGTATCTTCACCGTATGCGAAGCGGTCAGGCGCTGATAGAAGCGATAGGACATGATATCGAGACAGCAGAAGATGTGAAAAACAATATAGAAAATATTAAAATCTATATGAGAGGCCATAATTTGTATGACATTTTTTATGGAAGATATAAAGCGCAGGAGCAGGAACTTCTGACGCGATATATTGACATAGCTCCGCGAGAAGATTTTCAGGATATCCTGGATTCCGTAGAGCAGTTTATCTATTTTTATTTTGAGAGCAGAAAAAACAGGGTGGGAATGTAAAAGAATAGAAGAGGTGGATAAACATGAGAAAGTGGATTTGTTTGATTCAAATTGTATTGGCGGTAGCTCTGGTCAGACGCTATCCGGCAATGTCAGTGCTTTTGCTCCTGCTCATTGCCAATGCAGCTGCTACGCTTTTGTTTGGATTGACAAGAAAAGGAATTGCAGGGATGGCAGTGATACTGCTTTTCATGGTGTGTATGTTGCTGCTCCCAAAAGAAGCGGTAATTGCAGCAAATATTTTTGTTTGCATCAGCACACTGATATTGTTGATAGAGTGGCTGCAGCAGTGGAATGCAGCAATTTTTTGCAGGAGAAATCTTCTGACGGCAGGCGGCATTTTTCTTGTCGTATTTCTTTTGGCGGCAATTTTGCCTTATGTAAAACAGCCGGAAGTACAGAAAGACACAATGGAGAATTTCGATCTTGCGGATTATACCGGTACACGTCAGGAAGGCGAGCGTGCAAAGATTATTTCAGATAATGGCGAGGCTTTGGAAGAGAGGATCCGGCTTATTTCTCAGGCGAAAGAAGAAATTATGCTCTCAACCTTTGAATTTGATGCTGATACAAGCGGCAAGCAGGTGCTGGCGGCCCTTATAGATGCAGCTGACCGGGGAGTGAAAGTAAAGATTCTGGTTGATGGCTTCCCTTATTTGAAGACCATGTGGGGAAATCCGTACTTTTTAGCTGCGGTACAACATGAGCATATGGAGATTCGGGTATATAATCCGGTAAGACTTTGGAAACCGTGGACATTGATGGGACGTTTGCATGATAAGTATCTTCTTGTGGATGATACGGCATATCTTCTGGGAGGAAGAAACACATTTGATTTCTTTCTCGGCGATCAGAAAGGATATAAAAACTATGACTGGGATGTATTTGTTTCCTGTAAGGAAAGTGAAAATCCATCGATTATTCAAGTGCAGAATTATTTTCAGTCTATCTGGACACAGTCAGACAGCCGATCATACGGAAGCAGTTTCTGGAAATGGAATCCGTCAGTAAAAAAAGCCGGAAAAGAATTAAAACAATTAAAGCAGCAGATAGAAAAAACACATGCAGACTGGTTTGAGGAAGAAGATATTTATGAAAAAACAGTGCCAATTCAAAATGTACGGTTGATTGCAAATCCGGTTCATGCTAATGTAAAAGAGCCAACTGCATTTTATGAAATGGCGGAACTTATGAAATCTGCTGAATCAGAAGTGACATTCCATACGCCATATTTAATTTGTGATGACTGGATGCTCCAGAAGCTGAAAGAGGTTTGTTCGGATGGACGCCAAGTACAGATGATGACCAATTCTGTTGTGAATAATGGAAATCCTTTTGGTGCAATGGATTATCATCGCTATAAAGGGGAAATTTTGGAAACAGGAGTTTCTATTCTGGAATATGATAAAGGCGTATCCTATCATGGAAAATGTTTTACAGTAGACGATCATATATCAGGGATTGGTTCTTTTAACTGGGATATGAGAAGCGCATATCTTGATACAGAACTCATGCTTGTGATAGACAGTCAGGAACTTACGATGCAGTTAAGGAAAGAAATGAGCAGTTATGAGGCGGATGCGCTTCGGGTAACAGGAAAGGATTCTTATGATCTTCCGGAAGGAGTTACACCGCGGCCAATGAGCAAAAAAAAGGAATTTCGCATCAAAGCACTGAACCTTTTAGGTGGATGGGCCAGGTTTTTGATGTGACAGGAGGGATTCAAATGGAGAAAT
>JAGZJD010000130.1 GCA_018365895.1 Lachnospiraceae bacterium
GTGAAATAACGTGTCAAAATGAACGAAAATGAAATTATGGAAAGAAAAAAGAGAGGGTTAACAAAATATGAAAAAAACAAAAATTGTATGTACGATGGGACCAAGAACAAATGATCCAGACGTTATGAGAGGTTTGATTCAAAATGGTATGGACATTGCAAGATTCAATTTTTCACACGGAGATCATGAAGAGCAGAAAATGCGTATGGATTTGATCAAGCAGATCCGTGATGAGGAAAAAGTTCCGGTTGCAATTTTGTTAGATACAAAGGGACCGGAGATTCGTACCGGTGTCTTAGAGGGTGGGAAAAAGGTTATATTGGAAGAAGGGAACAGCTTTGTATTGTCTACTGCAGATGTGGCTGGAAATGCACAGAAGGTTTCTATTACATACCGTGGGCTTATTGATGATGTTCAGATCGGAAGTACGATCCTTATTGATGACGGATTGATTGAATTAAAGGTTACGGGAAAAAATGGAGAGGACATTGTATGTAAGGTTGTAAACGGCGGTGAGCTGGGAGAGAAGAAGGGGGTTAATGTACCGAATGTTCCGGTAAGACTTCCGGCGATCACAGAGAAAGACAGAGACGATATCCGTTTTGGAGTAGAGCAGGGTGTGGATTTTATTGCAGCTTCTTTCGTACGTAACGCAGAATGTATTTTAGAGATCAAAGCGTTGTTAAGAGAATTGAAAGCGCCATATATTCCGATTATTGCCAAGATTGAAAATGCAGAAGGAATCCAGAATATTGATGAAATTATCCGTTGTGCAGATGGGATCATGGTAGCACGTGGAGATTTAGGCGTTGAGATTCCTGCGGAAGAGGTGCCATATCTTCAGAAAATGCTGATCCAGAAATGTAACGATAATTTCAAACCGGTTATTACGGCAACTCAGATGCTGGACTCTATGATCCGCAATCCACGTCCGACCAGAGCAGAAGTTACAGATGTTGCCAATGCGGTATTTGTCGGAACAGATGCTGTCATGTTGTCCGGAGAAACAGCAAATGGAAAATATCCGGTAGAAGCGCTTCAGATGATGGTACATATCGTAGAAAATACAGAAGAGCATCTGGATTATGAGATGATTTTGAGAAAATCCGAGGAATATCGCAAAAAGAGCACATCCAGTGCGCTTGGATTTGCGACAGTATCAACTGCAATGAGCCTGAATGCAAAATGCATCATTGCACCGTCTATGTCTGGAGCAACTGCGAGAGTGGTATCAAAGTTCAAGCCGAAAACAGAGATTATCGGAGTGAGCCCTAATGGTGCATCGCTTAGAAGAATGCAGATTTACTGGGGAGTGCGCCCTATGAAATCAATTGAAGTACATACAACAGAAGATATCTGCAGCAGTGCGATTGATCTTGTAACTGCAAAACAGATAGTAGAGACCGGAGATGTTGTGATCTTAACAGCCGGTATCCCTTCGCCTACAACGGTAGGAATGTCGAAGGGGGTAAGTAATATGATGAGAATCGCAGTAGTCGATTAAAGAAAATGGGTTGTGCATGAAAATGCATGACCCATTTTTAATAGGGAAATTTTACGATTTTCATTGACAGATGAGAATATATAGATTAAAGTGTTCCTATAGAGAACTACTAAAGAAAGATGGTGAAGGAATGGATAGCAGTGTTTTCGCAGAGCGATTGATGGAATTTGGCCTTACCAGACAGGAAGCTACCATTTATGAGTGCCTGTTGAGAGAAGGAAAAACAACGGGCTATGAAGTAGCTAAATTAATCGGTATATCAAGGTCGAATGCTTATAATTCACTGGCAAGCATGACAGAAAAAGGAGCTTCCTATTTGGTGGAAGAAGGGACTACGAGAAAATACGTTCCGGTTCCGTTGGATGAATTTTGCAAAAACCGTGTAAGACGGATGGAAGAAAATAAAAAATGGCTTTGTGATCACATGCCGGCAGCGAAAGATCATGTGGAAGGATATATCACGATTGAGGGAGCTGCGAACATATTGGACAAAATACGCAATCTGATCGACGGAGCAAAAGAGAGGGTGTATGTTTCCTGTACGAGAAATTACCTGCTTCTTTTAATAAAAGAGTTGGAAAGTCTGATTCAGAGAAGAAAGAAAGTCGTGATCATTACAGATCAACCGGTGAATTTTGACGGGGCGAAAGTATATATTGGGAATCCACGTGGGACAGCAGTAGGGCTGATCGTTGATTCTAACCGTGTGCTTGCGGGAGAATATGGAGAGGGAAGTATGAATACCTGTCTGTATTCCGGTCAAAAAAATTTCGTAAATCTGTATAAAACTGCTCTTTCTAATGAGATAAAATTACTTGCAATGAAAAAGGAGAATGAAAACGCATGAAAAAAGAAACATTTGTGACAAAAGACCAGCTAGATGAAATTGTGAAAACATATCCGACACCTTTTTATCTCTATGATGAGAGAGGAATCAGAAGAAATATGAAAGCATTAAAAGATGCTTTTTCGTGGAATGAAGGATATAAAGAATACTTTGCAGTGAAAGCGACTCCGAATCCATTTCTTATCAACATTCTGAAAGAATATGGCTGTGGTTGTGACTGTTCTTCTTACACAGAGCTGATGCTGTCAGAGGCGGTAGGAGTGACAGGACAGGATATTATGTTCTCCTCCAATGACACACCGCCGGAAGAGTTTGTCTACGCAGATAAACTGGGCGCGATCATCAATCTGGATGATATTACTCATATTGATGTATTGGAGCAGGCAATCGGTCATATCCCGGAAACAATCAGCTGTCGTTTTAATCCGGGAGGATTATTTAAGATCAGTAATGATATTATGGATAATCCGGGAGATTCCAAATACGGAATGACAAAGGATCAGCTTTTTGAGGCATTTAAAATTTTAAAAAGCAAAGGGGCGAAGGAATTTGGTATCCATGCATTTCTTGCAAGCAATACGGTTACCAATGAATACTATCCGATGCTTGCTAAAATTTTATTTGAACTTGCAGTAAAACTACAGAAAGAAACGGGAGCTCACATTAAGTTTATTAACCTTTCCGGCGGAATCGGTATTCCTTATACACCGGATCAGGAGCCAAATGATATCCGTGTCATTGGCGAGGGTGTAAGACGAGTATATGAAGAGGTGTTGAAACCGGCAAAGATGGACGATATTGCCATTTACACCGAACTTGGACGTTTTATGATGGGCGCCTACGGATGTCTTGTTACAAAGGCGATTCATGAGAAGCATACATATAAAGAATATATCGGTGTAGATGCCTGTGCAGTTAACTTGATGCGTCCGGCTATGTATGGAGCATATCACCATATTACAGTAATGGGAAAAGAAAAAAAGGCTTGTGACCATAAATATGATGTGGTTGGTTCACTTTGCGAAAATAACGATAAATTCGCGATTGACCGCATGCTTCCAAAGATTGATAAGGGAGATCTTCTGGTCATCCATGATACGGGAGCACATGGATTTTCTATGGGATATAACTATAACGGCAAATTAAAATCTGCAGAGCTTTTACTTAAAGAAGATGGAAGTGTACAGATGATTCGAAGAGCGGAGAAACCGGCAGATTACTTCGCAACATTTGACTGTTTTGATATTGGAAGTAAGTTAATAGATTAAAATAGAAAAGTGTTGTAAAATTTCCCTAAATAGGTTATTATACCAGTATAATACATTGATCAAAGTGACTAAAAGGAGGAAATGATATGAAGAGGATGAAAAAACGTATGCTGGCATTAGCGGCAGTATTGGTATTGGCGGTATCTATGCTGACAGGATGTGGCGGAATGACTGAGGAAGATGCCAAAGAATATGTAAAAGCGACATTAGATGCAAGTTACAAGGCAGATTTTGACGCATATATGAAAGTGACAGATTCCAGTAAAGAAGAAGTGCAGAAGCTTTACGATGATAATATTGAAAATATCGTTACAAGCAGCGGCTTACAGGACATGGGAATTACCAGTGAGCTTGAAGAAAAATATCGTGAGCTTTACAAGAATATGCTTTCAAAAGCCAAATATGCAGTCGGAGATGCAAAAGAGACAGACGGAGGATTTGAAGTTGTTGTCAAAGTTGAACCTTTTGCATTTATGGAAGGTGTAGAAGGAGAACTTACCGAAGCGGTTCAGACAGAACTTTTTGCAGAGGGAAGCGTTCCAAGCGAAGAAAGAATGAATCAGTTGTTGCTTGAAAAAATGTATGATTTGTTAATGGAACGTGCCGAGGCTCCGGAATATGGAGAGGCAGAGGAATTGAAGGTAACCGTTGAGGAAAAGGATAATGTATATAGTATTTCCGAGGAAGACCTTACAAAGATTGACAGCCGTTTATTTGCATTATAATCAAAGGGTTGTTTTAATCTGTTTTAAAGATGTTTTTTTGAAAAAAACTATTGTAATTTAGAAAAGATTATGATAGAATAAATTTTGGCTTGAGAAAGCCAAAATGAGCGGATGTGGCGGAATGGCAGACGCACAAGACTCAAAATCTTGCGGGGGCGACCTCGTGTGGGTTCAAGTCCCACCATCCGCAGTGTGAATGAAGACATCAGATATCGCAATT
>JAGZJD010000131.1 GCA_018365895.1 Lachnospiraceae bacterium
GGCGAGTAATGATAATAGGAGGTGCCATATGTACGCAATTATAGCAACAGGTGGTAAACAGTACAAAGTAGCCGAAGGCGATATCATTAAAGTAGAAAAGCTTGGTGTAGAAGCTGGCGAGACTTTTACATTTGACCAGGTGCTTGCAGTAAGTGACAACGGATTAAAGATTGGTAATCCGACAGTTGAAGGTGCAACAGTTGAAGCTTCTGTAGTTGAGAACGGTAAAGCGAAAAAAGTTATCGTTTACAAGTATAAGAGAAAAACTGGATATCACAAGAAAAATGGTCACAGACAGCAGTACACAGCAGTTAAGATTGAAAAAATTAACGCTTAATTTTTTGGAGAATATCCATGTTTCATGTAACCATTTATAAGAATAAGAAAAAAGAATATGTTGGATTTCAGACAGAGGGACATGCAGGGTATGCAGAGGCCGGATCAGATATTGTTTGTGCAGCAGCATCTGTTCTTGTGATTAATACCATAAATGCCATTGAAGCATTTTCGGATGATCAGGCGTCTCTTGTGTCGGAGGAAGCAGAAGGATTCATTCATTACGAATTGAAAAACAGCCCATCGAAAGAGGCTGATCTTCTTCTGAAGACAATGGTTCTTGGTCTTTCTGAAATGGCACATGATGAAGACTATGCACAATATATTGATTTAACATTCGAGGAGGTGTAAACAACCATGATGAAATTAAACCTTCAGTATTTCGCTCATAAAAAAGGAGTAGGTTCTACAAAGAACGGTCGTGATTCTGAGTCTAAGAGACTTGGTGCTAAGAGAGCTGACGGACAGTTCGTTAAAGCAGGAAACATCCTTTACAGACAGCGCGGAACAAAGATTCACCCAGGTGTTAACGTAGGACGCGGTGGTGACGACACATTATTCGCACTTGTTGATGGTGTTGTAAGATTTGAGAGAAAAGGAAGAGATAAGAAACAGGTTTCTATCTATCCGGTTGCTCAATAATTAGGAATCAAAAAGAGTGTTGCGATGTAGCTGGTTTCAGTTATAAGGCAGCGCTCTTTTTTAAAAATTATAATTCTGTAAGGTTCAATAGTGTAGTGACAAGTTTAAAGGAGTAGACTTATGTTTGCAGATAGAGCGAAGATATTTATCAGATCCGGAAAAGGCGGAGACGGACATGTGAGCTTCCGGAGAGAGCTGTATGTACCGAACGGTGGACCGGACGGTGGAGATGGCGGAAGAGGTGGAGATGTCATTTTTGAAGTAGATGAAGGTCTCAATACACTTCAGGATTACCGTCACAGACAAAAATATGCGGCAAAAGATGGTGAACAAGGCGGTAAAAGACGGTGTCATGGAAAAGATGCGGATGATATCGTATTAAAAGTTCCAGAAGGAACAGTCATAAAAGAATTTGAATCAGGAAAAGTAATTGCAGATATGTCCGGAGATAATCGCAGACAGGTGGTATTAAAGGGCGGAAAAGGCGGCCTTGGCAATCAACATTTTGCAACTGCCACTATGCAGATACCAAAATATGCGCAGCCTGGTCAGCCAGCTCAGGAATTATGGGTAAGTCTGGAATTAAAGGTAATTGCAGATGTTGGATTAGTAGGATTCCCAAATGTAGGTAAATCTACGCTGCTTTCAAGAGTCACAAATGCGCAGCCGAAGATTGCCAATTACCATTTCACAACTTTAAATCCGAATCTTGGAGTCGTAGATTTAGATGGTGCCAATGGATTTGTGATTGCAGATATTCCAGGATTAATCGAAGGTGCCTCTGAGGGTATCGGACTTGGACATGAATTTTTGCGCCATATTGAGCGTACAAAAATGATGATTCATGTGGTAGATGCAGCTGGAAGCGAAGGCCGTGATCCCGTTGATGATATTTATAAAATCAACGTGGAATTAGAAGCATATAATCCGGAAATTGCTAAACGACCACAAGTCATTGCGGCAAATAAGACAGATCTTATTTATGAAGACGGCGAAAGCGAAAATCCGATAGATCGTCTGAAGAAAGAATTTGAGCCAAAGGGCATAAAAGTATTTTCCATTTCCGGTGCTACCGGAGCAGGAATTAAAGAGCTTCTCTATTATGTATCTGAGGAATTATCAAAGTTAGATGATAAACCAATCGTATTTGAACAGGAATATTTCCCAGAAGAAGAGCTTATTTATATGGATCTTCCATACACAGTAGAAAAAGAAGACGATATGTATGTAGTAGAAGGGCCAAAAATTGAAAAGATGCTTGGTTATACAAACCTTGACTCAGAAAAAGGATTTGCATTTTTCCAGAAGTTCTTAAAAGATACTGGTATTTTAGATGAACTTGAAGCTGCCGGAATCCAAGAAGGCGATACTGTTAAAATGTATGGGCTTCAATTTGATTATTACAAATAGATAATGCGAAGCGTCCGGACTCTGGGAGGTTAATGCATGAAAAGGAGAAAATTATGACTACAAAACAAAGAGCATATTTGAAAAGTCTTGCTATGACTATGGAACCAATCTTTCAGATTGGTAAAAATAGTATGACTCCGGAGCTTACAGGAGCTATTTCTGAAGCGTTGGAAGCACGTGAACTGATTAAGATCAGTGTGCTTAAAAATTGTGCAGACGATCCGAAAGAACTTGCCTCTCTTCTTGCTGAACGTACACGTTCGCAGGTAGTGCAAGTAATCGGGAAAAAAATCGTCTTATATAAAGAAGGCAAAGACAAGAATAAAAAAATAGAACTTCCAAAATAAACTATCATTAAAACAGCAAATTTTGAGGAGTAGATAAAATCATGAGAATTGGAATCATGGGAGGAACCTTTGATCCTATCCATAATGGACATCTGGCACTGGGACAAAGTGCCTATGAACAATTTGATCTGGATGAAATCTGGTTTATGCCAAACGGGAATCCTCCCCATAAAGATCAAAGTTCTATTAAAATGGACGCCACTATCAGGAGCCATATGGTAGAATTGGCTATTGCAGACAAAGAAGCATTTCGTCTGGAAAAATATGAAATACTCAAAAAAGGCGTGTGTTGTTCCTATGAAACAATGGCACATTTTGTAAAACAATATCCAGAGAATGAGTTTTATTTTATCATTGGGGCAGATTCTTTATTCGCACTTGAAAGCTGGGTGCATCCGGAACTTTTATTTCCAAATTGTATTCTTCTTGCTGCATTTCGAGGAGAAATCGATACAGCAGAAGAGATGAATATTCAGATTCAATATTTAAAAAACAAATATAATGCCAAGATTGAATTGCTAAATGCCCCCATGATACACGTTTCTTCCAGTGAATTGAGGGAACGTCTTATGTCCGGTAAATCAGTAACCGGATGGATTCCAAAATCAGTAGAGGCTTATATTGAAAAGGAACGATTGTATGGATCAGAAAATAAGTAAAATACAAAAAAGGGTACAATTAGAACTTGATGAAAGCCGCTATGAACATACACAGGGAGTTATGTATACTGCGGCTGCACTTGCTATGTGTTATGGGGAAGATGTGAAAAAAGCAATGATTGCAGGTCTTCTTCACGATTGTGCTAAATGTATACCGGCAGAAGAGAAGATACGCATGTGCGAAGATAATCATCTGGAAATATCCGCTGTAGAACGTGCAAATCCAAGTCTTCTTCACGCTAAACTCGGAGCATTTCTTGCGAAAGAAACTTACAAAATTGAAGATCCGGATATTTTGCAAGCTATTGCAAGCCACACTACCGGACGTCCAAACATGTCTCTTCTTGAGAAAATTATCTATATTGCAGATTATCTGGAACCGGGAAGAGCAGAACTTCCGAACATGGCAGATGTACGTTCACTTGTATTTGAAGATATTGATGAATGTCTATATCGAATTTTAAAAGATTCTCTTGTTTATCTTGAAACAAAACACTTGCCGATAGATATCATGACAGAGAAAACATACCTTTATTATAAAGAAACATTGAAGAAACAGGAGGAAAATTAGTATGGAACAGGCTATGAATATGGCACGTATTGCCTATGAAGCTCTTGCTGACAAAAAAGGAGAAGACATCAAAGTGCTTGATATTTCTGAGATTTCTCCTATTGCAGATTATTTTATCATTTCCAACGGAACAAGCTCCAGTCAAGTAGATGCACTGGTTGATAACGTAGAAGAGAAAATGCACAAAGCTGGGTATTCTCTGAAACAGCAAGAAGGAATGAATAGCGGAACGTGGGTACTGATGGATTATGGTGATATTATCGTCCATATCTTTGATAAAGAAAATCGAAGCTTCTATAATTTGGAACACATCTGGAGTGATGGAAGAGAAGTTGAAATGTAATTTGTCATATGGTTTATGCAGGTAATTAATTTATGCAGGCGTGGAAATAAAATTCCTTGCCTGCATTTTGTTTGTTATGATTTATATCTTTAGAGTAACCTTTCTTTACTTCATAAATCTAAATACACCGATTACCTTACCTAAAATGACACAATCCGGCACAATGATCGGGTCCATTGTATCGTTTTC
>JAGZJD010000026.1 GCA_018365895.1 Lachnospiraceae bacterium
AGTTAAGAGTTTGTTTGCTTCAGAAGTTATGGAGAGGGATTTTACGCCGGTAATCGCATCCCATAATCTGAGGGAACTTGAGGATATTTGTGATTATGTAGGACTTCTGCATCATGGGGGAATTCTGTTTATGAAAGATCTGGAAGAAATGAAGTTTCATATTCACAAAGTACAGTGTGTGCTGAATAACAGTCTGGATGAGGAGGAGGTACTGAAAGAACTGGATGTACTTCAGACAGAGAAGAGAGGATCTCTCTTGACGATTGTGGCACGGGGAACAAGTATGGAGATACTGGATTGTATCGAATCGAGAAAGCCGCTCTTTGCAGAAGTCCTGCCGCTTTCTCTTGAGGAGATATTTATTAGCGAGACGGAGGTTGCTGGATATGGAATCACAGATTTCTTGTATTAAGATGATGAAACGAGATGCCCGGACAAGAGGCTGGGTTCCTCTTCTGACTGTGGTGCTTTTGATGATTGCGCTTCCGGTATCAATATTTCTTCAGACAGAGAATAAAATTCAGTGGGCGGTAGATGTTTTACCGCAATTTACAGAAACAGATATGGCAATTTGGTTTCGGGAGTTGGTTGGCGCCGGCAATTGGCTGACAGGAGTTGTGACCGTATTTTGTGCATTAGTAATCGGAATGACTGGGTTTTCTTATTTACATTCGGTAGAAAAAACAGATTTTTATTATGCACTTCCGGTAAAGCGGAGTCGTTTTATGACTGTGCGTTACCTTAGCGGAGCGTTAATGTTTATCATCCCATATATAGTTAATTATGGGCTTGTCATTCTTATTGCTGTGCGTCATAAGATTGAGATAGCGAAGGCGGGCTTGTGGTATGGACGCACAATAGCAGTGACGATTTTATTCTTTTTATTGTTTTACACGCTAACAGTGCTTGCGATGTTCTTGACCGGGAAACTTTTGGCAGGAGCTGTTCTGGCAGTTGGATTCTTTTCTTACGGAATGTTGGTATCTTTTGTTATTCAGAAGCTCTGTATTAAATATTTTGCTACATATTTACCGCTGGAAGGAATTGGAGCGATTCTCTCACCAGTGAAAGCTTATATGCTGGAAGGAAAAGTGGCAGGCCGTGAAAACGTAGTTGATGTTGCTTGGTATTTAGGAATTTTTGCAGTGATTGTTGGGATTTATGTTCTGCTGTTGATCTGTGCCAGATTCCGACCGGCGGAAGCAGCGGAACGAGTGATTGCATTTAGGAAAATGGAAGGAATTATCAAAATTGCAGTTGCGGTGCCGGGAGCGCTGGCTTGTGGTTTGATCGTTTTTATGAACGGTGCAGAGAATAATCAGTGGTTTGTGCTTAGTTGTCTGATTGCAGCAGTCATCATCAGTTTTGCAGTCTCTTTTAGTTATTATATGGATTCGACAGAATTTTTTAAGCTTCGATTAACAACAGTGATTTCAGTGCTGCTTGTGGCAGGATGCATTGCTGTCTTTCACTATGATCTGCTGGGATATGACAGTTATCTCCCAAAAGAGTCGCAGCTCTCAGGAATGGCAGTCAAATTTGATGGCATACTGAAGTATTATGGAGGCGTGGGTGAACATTATCGGAATGCAGAACAGATTCAGTTAGATCATATGGAGACTGATGTGACACCGGAAATGTATGAAGAAATTTGTCAGATTGTCTCTAAGCAGCCGGAAAGAAAAATGGCAGATCAATACGATAGTGAGCTTTTTCGGATCAGTGTTATGTACCATTTAGAAAATGGTCGGAAGATCTACCGTACTTATTATGAAGAAGAGGAGCGGCTGAGAGCATTTGCAAAGAAAATGCTGAATCGGGAAGAATATGTCCAGAAACTTTGTGATCTGGATGATTTCCAAAAGTGTACGATGCAAGATGGAACAGTACAGGATCTTCGTACGAATGAAATTCAGCTGCAGTTTAATGAAAAAGAACTTCATGAACTCTTTGCTTTATATGCTGAAGAACTGAAAAATGCTAATTTTAATCAATTAATCCATGAACATATGGTTGGAGAACTTTCGGTTGTGTATTCTTCTGCTCCGGAAAAGGATGTTTTTACAACAGAGTATTTTACAATCTATGACAGCTTTGATAGTGTGATAGAATATTTAAAGAAAGCAGGATTTGAACTGAACCAATCTTATCGGCCGGAAGAAATTTTGTCCATAACTGTAGAGACATACAAAGAGGCAGATGAAAATGTGAATCGTGAGATCATTACAGATTCAGAGCAGATTCATCGACTTTTTCCATATCTGAATAAATATGCGTTTGGAACTATCTGGTATGAATCAGATGCATTTGTGCAGAACATGATGTTATCAGTTGTATGGAAAGACGGCAGTACAAGTAACTATGAACTGAGAGTAGGAGGAGAGGATTTGTTATGAGATTTTTTCATTTATCCGATCTGCACATAGGAAAGCAGCTTCATTTTTATAATCTAAGAGAAGATCAGGAAGTGATTTTGGAGGAGGTTGTCTCATATGCGAGACAACTTCGACCAGATGCAATTGTTATTGCCGGAGATATTTATGATAAAACAGTCCCGTCTGCAGAGGCGGTGACTGTTTTTGACCATTTTTTGACTGAAGTTTCAAAACTATCTATTCCTGTGCTCGCAATTAGCGGCAACCACGATTCTGCCAGACGACTGGAATTTGCCGGAGAGATTTTGCGAAATAATCAGATTTATCTTATTGGAACACCGCCTCAGACAGAGACGGAGTGGATTGTAAAAGTTCCGTTTCAGGATTGTTATGGGGAAGTCTGTTTTTATCTTCTGCCGTTTCTGAAACCGGGATATGTAAAAGGAGTCTTTCAAGGGGAAATACCGGAGAGTTATGATGCGGCAGTCAGAAAACTTCTGGAGCGGGAAAGGCTTTCTAATGATGTTAGAAATGTGCTTGTGGCACATCAATTTTTTACAGGAAGTTCCGGAGAACAGCCGGAAACTTGTGACTCAGAGATATTTTCTATTGGAGGAATTGACAATGTCTGTGCAGATGCTGTGAAAGCCTTTGATTATGTAGCGCTTGGTCATTTGCATGGGGCGCAGCGGGTAGGAGAAGAGAGAATACGTTATTGCGGCACTCTTTTGAAATACTCTGTCAGTGAGGAAAAGCAGAAGAAAGGGCTTTTGATGGTGGAACTGAAAGAAAAAGGAAGCTTGCCGGAGCTGACAGTACTTCCGCTTCATCCGCTTAGAGATGTGCGCCGGTTAAAAGGAACATTGGAAAAACTTCTGGAAGAAGCACAGGGAAAGGTGCAGGAAGACTACGTCAGTGTGACATTGACAGATGAGACAGAACCATATCGGCCGAAAGAGCGGCTGAGTGTTTATTATCCGCATCTGCTGGAAATCCGAATAGAGAACAGCAGGACAAAGCGGACGCTGGAATCTTTTGAAGAAGAATTGAAAATGGCAGGACCGTTTGAAATTTTTCAGGGATTTTATGAAGAGCTGCACGGAAGAACATTGAATGAGAAACAAAAACAGATTATGGAAGAGATTTTTGAACAGGCGAAAGGAGACGAAAGGTCATGAAACCGCTGAAATTGATTCTGTCAGCGTTCGGCTCTTATGCAGGGCGGGAAGAAATTGATTTTACGAAAGTATCTCATGGAATTTTTCTGATCACAGGGGATACCGGCGCAGGAAAAACGACTGTGTTTGATGCGATTACCTATGCGCTCTATGGGGAAACAAGCGGGCGGAAGCGTCAGGGATCTATGATGAGGAGTATGTATGCGGAAGATACAGCGGAGACTTTTGTAGAATATCATTTTCTCTATCAGGGGCAGAAATATCAGATTCGAAGGAATCCGGAGTATTGGCGGGCGAGTAAGCGAAGAGCTGCAGATGGAAGTCAGAAACTCGTAAAAGAGACAGCAAGCGCTGAGTTGATGCTTCCGGATGGACAGATATTTCCCGGCAAAAAGCGGGAGACAGATGAGAAGATTCAGGAACTCATTAGCCTGGATGTCAATCAGTTTACGCAGATTGCCATGATTGCGCAGGGAGATTTTCTTCGTCTGCTGTACGCAGAGTCCAAAGAGCGCAAGGCGATTTTCTCTAAAATATTTCGTACGAATCTTTATCATCAGGTACAGGAAGAATTAAAACGGAAAACGAAGCAGCTTGGAGATTCACTTATGGAAGTGGAACATGCATGTATTCGGGAAGTGGAACGGATTGACAGTGAGGATGCGGACTGGGTACAGTTGTGCCAGCAAAAAATCTATGATCCGGGAATGGTCAGACCGCTGTTAAAGAAAATTGTGAAAGAGGGAAGAGAAGCAGAGCAAATGCTTGCAAAGGAGCGGGCAAAATTAGAGTCTGATCTAATGGAAAAGAGCGGAGTGTTAAAACAGGCGGAAGCAGATAATATGCTGTGCCGGAAATTATCAGAAGCGTTAGAGGCGTACAAAAAGCTGCAGCAGCGGCAGGATGAATGTGAATCTCGGAAAAAAGCGTGGAATCGGGGACAGATTCTGGAAAAAATTCAGGGAAAGGCCGAAATAAAACAAAGCTGTGACCGGGAAGTATTCCGGATGAAAGCACATTTGAAAACGATGGAAGAAGAAATCGTTATCCTTCAGAACAGGATGCAGGAACAAAGACAAACTGCAAAGAATTGGAGTGAGCGTCTGGAAAAGGAGCAGCCGGAGCTTCTGAAAAGAATCAGCGAACTGGAGCATACAGAAAAAGAATTCCAGTATTTGCAAAAGGAAATAAGGCAAAATGGCAGCAGAAGCGTCCTGCGCGATCTTGAGCTGCAGCAGGAAATTCCGGATTATTATCATCTGCTCAGAAAAGCAGAGGAAGAGGCAAAACATTGCCAGGAAGTGAGAGAGGATCTGGAAGCTTTTGCCGCAGAATTGAAAACATTGAAAAAACTTCAAGAACAGGAAGCAGAGGCACAGAAGGTTTTGGAAGAGAAGAGCCGGTGCTACCGGAGAATTTCAAGCGTATATGATTCCGCTTTTACTGATTTTATAGCAGAACAGGCAGGTATTCTTGCAAGTAAGCTTAAGGAGGGAGAGCCTTGTCCGGTTTGTGGTTCCAAAGAACATCCGTCCAAATGCAGCTTGTCTGCACAGGCTCCGACACAATTAGAGGTAGAACAGGCGAAAAAGCAGAGAGAAGCTGCCGAGCATGAAGTGTCTGATGCAACAGATTTGTATTTGCAGATCAAATCCCGGACGGAAGGAAAGAAGCAGGAGGCTCTGGAGCGGGGAAATAAACTGATGGATGGTCAGTTCTCACTGGAGAATCATGCATATCAAACGGAATTGAACGCCGGGTGGAAGCAGGCAAAAGAACGGGAGCAGGAACAAAAGCAACGGATGCGTTTCTTATTCGATGAATTGCAGGAGAAGAAAGAAGTACTTCAGAATCAGCTTCAGGAGCTTCAGAAAGAGGAAACGCGTTGGAAAGAAGCGATGCAGAAAACAGAGAAGACGTTTCGGGAGAGAGAAGGCGCTTTTGGACAGGGAAAAAAAGCGCTTGAACGCTATGAACATCTGGCAGGAGAGGCGAGAGCGGAGTATGAACAGCTTCTGGAAGCATATCAGATAACAGAAGCCATATATGAAGAAGAGACGCCGCATCTGATTCCTAAGATTCGGGAAAATGAAGCATGGGTGCGTCGGTTTGAAAAAGAACAGGCAGAGAGAAAGGGAATGTTAATTTCGCTTCAGGAACAGGCTTCGGGAAAACAGATCACAGATACAGAAGCAATGCAAGCAGAACTTCGACAGCTTCAGGAACAGAGAAAAATACAGGAACACATTTACCAGAAGCAGTGCAGTCAAAATTATCAGAATGAGCAGGCGTTTGAACAGTTGGAACGATACTGGAAAGAAATAGGCAGCCGAAAAGAAGAATATGAACTATTGCAGGATTTGAATAAAACGGCGAATGGTACCCTGAGTGGAAGTGTCAAACTGGACTTTGAAACGTATGTGCAGCGTCAGTATTTTAAACAGGTCATCTATGCTGCCAATAAGCGTCTTGTAAGGATGAATTTTGAACAGTTTTATCTGGAGTGCCGGGAAATTTCCAATCTGGGCAATCAAGGACAATCAGGGCTTGATCTGGATGTAAAGAGCTTCCTGAATGATTCGGTTCGGGATGTCAAGACGCTTTCCGGCGGAGAATCTTTTTTGGCAGCGTTAGCTATGGCGCTTGGTCTGGCAGATATCATTCAAAATACTGCCGGAGCAATACGGCTGGATACCATGTTTATTGATGAGGGATTTGGTTCTCTCGATGATGAATCCCGCAATCAGGCAATTCAGATATTAAATGAGCTGGCAGGAGATGAGCGGCTTGTGTGAATTATTTCTCATGTCAATGAATTGAAGGAGCAGATTGATCGCAAACTTTTTATAGAAAAAGGAGAAAATGGAAGCAAGGCGCACTGGGAACTATAAAAGGCTTGAGAGATTTTAAAAGAATACCCCCATTTGAAATGGAGTATGAAATCCATATCAGATGGGGGTTTTTCTATGTTTTGTAAGATGAAAGAGACTACTGATTCAGCTGCATCATAGCTCTGACTTTCAATGGAAGTCCAAAAAGGTTAATAAAGCCTTCTGCATCATGGTGATCATAGAGCTCTCCGGTTGTAAAGCTTGCAAGAGATTCGCTGTACAGTGAGTATGGAGAAGTTGTTCCGGCTTTGATGATATTGCCTTTGTATAATTTGAATTTTACTTCTCCTGTTACATATTCCTGAGTTGTCGTGACGAAAGCCTGAATTGCTTCGCGAAGTGGTGTAAACCATTTTCCTTCATAAACAACCTGTGCCAGTTTATTGCCCATTTCTTTTTTTACTTCGTAAGTTGCACGGTCTAATACAAGTTCTTCCAATTGCTGATGTGCCTCCATAAGAATGGTTCCGCCAGGAGTCTCGTAAACACCGCGGGATTTCATGCCAACAACACGGTTTTCCACAATGTCTACAATACCGATGCCGTGTTTTCCGCCAAGTTCGTTTAATTTGCGTATAATATCAGATACTTTCATTTCTACGCCGTTGATGCTTTTTGGAACACCTTTTTCAAATGTCATTGTCACATATTCCGGTTCATCAGGTGCTTTCTCCGGAGTGACGCCGAGAACGAGCAGGTGATCATAGTTTGGTTCTGCGGCAGGATCTTCCAGTTCCAGTCCTTCATGGCTGATATGCCATAAGTTACGGTCACGGCTATAGCTTTGTGTCGCATCAAATGGAAGATCGATGCCATGTTCCTGGCAATAAGCGATTTCTTCTTCACGGGACTGCATTGTCCATAGATCAGTCATACGCCATGGGGCGATAATCTTTAGTTCCGGTGCAAGGGCTTTGATGCCAAGTTCAAAACGGATCTGGTCATTCCCTTTTCCGGTAGCACCGTGGCAAATAGCAGTAGCTCCTTCTTTTTTAGCAATTTCTACAAGTTTGGCAGCGATGCCCGGACGTGCCATAGAAGTTCCGAGTAAGTATTTATTTTCATAAACAGCGCCAGCCTGCACACACGGTACAATATAATTGTCACAAAAATCATCGGTAATATCTTCAATATATAATTTAGATGCGCCGGAGAGCTTTGCGCGTTCTTCCAGTCCATCCAGTTCTTCGCCCTGTCCGCAGTCAATGCAGCAGCAAATAACTTCATAGTCAAAATTTTCCTTTAACCATGGAATGATGGCGGTTGTATCTAATCCGCCGGAATATGCCAGTACAACTTTTTCTTTCATAATCTATATCCTCCTACAAAATGTAATCTTTTTAAGCGATGAATATAATATACAACTTAATTCATAAATATGCAATATATTTTTAAAAAAATAATAAAAACTTATAAATAATCAAAAACACACAATAATTATGAATAAAAATTAGTTTGAAAGGATTTGCGGATAGTATTAAGGGAAGCAAATGCAATAAACAGGAGAAAGATTGGTTATACTAAAAAAAAGGAGGATGAGCAGTATATGGCAGGATGGATTATCGCATTGATTTCAGGAGCGTTGATGAGTGTACAGGGAGTATTTAATACAGAAGTGACAAAAACGGCAGGGATGTGGGTAAGTAATGGATGGGTGCAGTTTAGCGCATTTCTTACTTGCGTGGCAGTATGGCTCTTTACCGGAAGAGACAGTATTGCAGCGCTTGCAAAGGTACAGCCTCGTTTTATGTTGGTTGGAGGTGTAATCGGAGCCGGAATTACCTGGACAGTTATTGCAAGTATGAAACAGCTTGGTCCGGCAAGGGCCGTGCTTCTAATAGTTGTGTCGCAGATTTTGGCAGCGTATCTCATAGAGCTTTTTGGGCTGTTTGGAGTAGAGCAGGCACAATTTGAATGGCGTAAGGCAATAGGAATGGCGCTGGCAATTGCAGGAGTTATGATTTTCCAATGGAAATAGTGAAGTTGCCGTTGAGCTTTTGTAATAGAGTTGTTATAATAAAATGTACAGCATCTAAGGGGCATCTGGACGTTCGGGAGAATGAAAGGAAAAAAGATGCAGAAACAAATGATAAAAATCAGCAGTTTGATAGTTCTGGCGCTTTGTCTGCTGGCAGGCACCGGGTGCGGCAGTGAGAAAGAAGAAATGGAGCCGTTTTTGATTGAGGAGGAAGCTCAGGAGCAGGAGAGAGTTTCTTCTGAAGAAGAGGAAAATAAAGATACACAAATACAGGCGGAGGAAGCAAAAGCTCCGCTGACCGTGTTTGTTCATGTGTGCGGGGCTGTGAATCATCCGGGAGTCTATGAACTTTCGGAAGGAAGCCGTATCTTTGATGCGGTGGAAGCTGCCGGAGGAATGACAGCGTCTGCAGCAGCTGCGTATCTGAATCAGGCGGCGCTTGTAACAGATGGGCAGCAGCTGTATGTGCCGACAAAAGAGGAAGCGGATACAGGGAACGCGATGTCGCCTGCTGCACAGAGTGAAGTATCCGGACAGGCAGAAGATGGGAAAGTGGATTTGAACCACGCTTCGAAAGATGAGCTTATGACACTTCCCGGAATAGGAGATGCAAAAGCAGAAAGCATTATCCGTTATCGCGAGGAACAGGGAGGTTTTCAGTCTATCGAAGAACTGATGAAGATTGAGGGGATTAAAGAAGGTGTATTCCAAAAGATAAAGGACGATATTACAGTCACATAATAAGATAAAGGAGACGCATTATGGGGAAAAGAATCTTAGTGGTAGATGATGAAAAGTTAATCGTGAAGGGAATCCGTTTCAGCTTAGAGCAGGAAGGGATGGAAGTAGACTGTGCATATGATGGGGAGGAAGCATTGATGTATGCAAAAGAAAATGAGTATGATCTCATACTGTTAGATGTCATGCTTCCAAAGCATGATGGATTTGAAGTATGCCAGACGATCCGGGAATATTCAGATGTTCCGATCATTATGCTGACGGCGAAAGGCGATGATATGGATAAGATTCTCGGCTTGGAATACGGAGCAGATGACTATATCACAAAACCATTTAACATATTAGAAGTAAAAGCACGGATGAAAGCGATTATGCGCCGGATGAATAAGCGGGAACAGACGAAAGAAGAGAAGACGCTTGTGAAGGGCGACATGACGATTGACCGTGACAGCAGGAGAGTCTTTATTGCAGAAAAAGAGATGAATCTGACGGCAAAAGAATTTGATCTGCTGGAACTTCTCGCGGCAAATCCGAATAAAGTATACAGCCGCGAGAATCTTTTGAATCTTGTGTGGGGATATGAGTACCCGGGAGATGCGAGAACAGTAGATGTTCATATTAGGAGACTAAGAGAAAAGATCGAAAAGAATCCGAGTGAACCAAAATATGTACATACAAAGTGGGGAGTTGGTTATTATTTTAGGGGATAAGTTTGTATTCCGTAAACGATTTTTAAAAAGTCTTCGCTTTCGGATCATTGTTATGCTCGTAGCGGTAGGTATTATTCCGTGTCTCATTTTAAAAGCAACGATTCTCAGCAATTATGAGAAAAGAGCAGTTTCACTAAGAATATCGGAACTTCAGAATCAAAGCATGATTCTTTGCGATCAGCTTGACAATGCAGATTATATGGAACATATGGACTCAGAAGTAATTAATGCAGAATTACTGCAGTTTTCTAATATTTATAATGGACGTGTGATGATCGTAGATGATCATTTTCAGATTATCAAAGATACATATGATGCAGATCAGGGAAAAACACTGGCATCCAGTGATGTGATTAAGTGCTTTCGCGGGAAAGGAACGAATCGCTATGATATGAAGAATCGATATATTGAAGTAACGTCTCCGATTCTGCAGAACAACAGAAGGGATGTTGAAGGCGTTATGCTGGTAACCGTCTCTATTGATGCGATTTTAGATGGTGCGGAGATACTTGAAGGGAAAGCGAATCTCGTAGCGATCACAGTATTTATTTTACTGATTGGCATTGCAGTACTGATTGCAGCTGTACTTGTCCGGCCTTTTGGAAGGATTTCCAGGGCAATTGAAGGAGTAACGGAAGGCTATGATGAATCATGTAATCTGCATGAAAATGCCTACACAGAGACAGAGTTGATCTCGGATGCATTTAATAAAATGATCGGACGACAGAAGGTGGTAGATGATTCCAGACAGGAATTTGTCTCCAATGTCTCCCATGAGCTGAAAACACCTCTGACCTCTATGAAAGTACTTGCAGATTCACTTCTGGCACAGGAGGATGTTCCGGTAGAATATTATAAAGAATTTATGGGAGATATCGCAGAGGAAATTGAGCGGGAGAATAAGATTATCAATGATCTTCTTTCCCTTGTAAAAATGGATAAAACTGCTTCCGGTTTGAATATTAAGCCGGAAAATATCAATGAATTGCTGGAACGAATTTTGAAACGTCTTCGTCCAATTGCGGCAACAAGAAATATTGAGGTAGTTTTTGAGAGTTTTCGTCCGGTAACGGCAGAGGTAGATGAGGTAAAGCTATCGCTTGCTTTTTCCAATCTGGTAGAAAATGCAATCAAATACAACATAGATGAAGGATTTGTACATGTATCGCTGAATGCGGATCACAAATATTTTTATGTAAAAGTAGTTGATAGCGGTATCGGAATTCCGGAGGAGGCGCAGGATCATATCTTTGAGAGATTCTACCGGGTAGATAAGTCTCATTCCCGGAAGATTGGAGGAACAGGACTTGGTCTTGCAATTACGCGCAATGCCATTGTGATGCACCGCGGAGCTATTAAGGTGTACAGTAAGCCGGGCGAGGGAACTACGTTTACGGTTCGGATTCCGCTGATGTACATTACGCAGAAATCATAAAAGGAGAGAGACATTTGAGAAAATATTATCGATTTGCTGCCGTGTGTCTTGTGATCCTGATTGCAATTGGAGCAGTCGGATGTAAAAAAGAGGAGAAGCAGAGAAGAGGAGACCGCAGCATCTTTTATGTGAACATGGACCAGACCGGGATTGTAAGCGTTCCCTATGAAGCAAAAAAAGCAACTGCCGGACAGGAAGTGGAAACAATTCTGAAGAAAATGAAGGAACCCCCGGATTCTCTTGAATATCAGGCTGCAATTCCGGAAATGATTATGGTTCAGGGAATTACCGGGATTACGAATGAGCAGAAGATTCTGGGACTTGATTTTAACAGCGAATATATGCAAATGGATCCGGTGACAGAAGTCTTAATGCGGGAAGCCATTGTTCGGACAATGGTGCAGATTGAAGGGATTGATTCTGTTGTGTTTACGGTAGATCAGGTTCCGCTAAAAGATAAATACGGTAAAGAAATTGGCGAGATGCGTTCGTCAGACTTTCTGAAGGATACGGGCTCAGCTCTGCATTCTTATAAAGCAACAACATTAAATTTATATTTTGGAAATGAAAATGGAGATCAGCTTGTGGAGCAGCGGGTAAGGATTCCGTATAACAGCAATACTTCTCTTGAAAAAGTAGTGTTGGAACAGTTGGTGGAAGGACCGTCGAACAGTAAAATGACAGGAACGCTGCCGAAGGAACTGAAGATTTTAAGTGTGGCGGTACGAGACGGCGTTTGTTATGTAAATCTGGACGAGACGTTTCTAAGCGGAACATATCAGGTCCAGCCTAAGGTAGCGATCATGTCGATTGTAAATTCCATTATAGATTCCGGCAGTGTATCTCAAGTACAGATTTCGGTCAACGGTTCCGGAGATCAGGTGTTTCAGGGATCGATTCCGCTTGATCGGCCATTTTCTATGGATCTGGATATTGTAGAAGGATCGAAATAGAAAGAGGGTTTATGAGAGGAAGACCATTATGTATGGTATGCCTTATCTTTTTATGTGTCACGGGGATATTAGTAAAAGTAGGAGTGATATCAGGAATCCCGGAGGATTCCTGGATCGCTCTAAGAAAACTAGCCTCCTTTGAGACGTGTACGGTAACAGGAATGGCATACCGTGTCGAACAAAAAGAAACAAATCAAATCATTTATCTAAAACAAGTTCAGCTGCAGGCTGATCCGGAAAGGAAGGATCAATTCAAGATTCCGGTCAAAGCCTGTATCATATATGACAAATCATTTACAAAAATTCCAATTGGAGCAAAAATCAAAGGAAAAGGAAAAATTAAGTTATTCGAAAGCGCGCGCAATCCGGGCAATTTTGCGCAGGACTTTTATTATGAAAAACAGGGGATTCTTTGTTCTGTTTTTGCAGAAAAGAAGATAGAGATAAAAGCAAAGTCTGCACCATACGGGAAACTTTTAACATGGCTGGCTGGTGTAAGGAGCAGGTGGAATCAGCAGTTAATCGAGAAAGCAGGAAAAGAGGCAGGAGGAATTCTTGCTGCGATACTTACAGGAGAAAAAACAAATCTGGATCCAAACATCAAAGAACTCTATCAGAAAAATGGAATAGGACATATTTTGGCGATATCGGGACTTCATGTTTCGTTTATTGGACTTGGAATGTATCAGATTTTGCGAAAGGTTGGATGTCCGTTTTCTCTGGCTGGTGCAATGAGTATGTCAATTCTTGTGCTCTATATGTTAATGGTGGGAAGTTCAGTGTCTGTAATTAGGGCAGTGATGATGCTTTCTATTCGAATTGGTGCAGATATTGTCGGACGCTCTTATGATCTTGTTACTGCGCTTTTTGCAGCTGCAGCTGTTACAGTAATTTGGAGACCTCTTTACTTAAAAGATGCCTCTTTTCTAATGTCGTATGGAGCAATTCTTGGCATTTTAGTAATGACACCGGTATTTAGATGTATTTATCGAGGAGGAAGGAAGATTCTCAATACCTTTCTGGGAGGACTCGGACTTCAGTTATTTCTTTTGCCGGTTATGTTATACTTTTATTATGAATTTCCACCATATTCGGTGTTATTAAATCTAATAGTGATCCCGCTTTTGACTGTGCTTATGGGGGGAGCCATTGGCGGAAGCATTTTTAAGCTTGTGGGAGAGTTATTTGCGCCCGTAGTTCCATTTGCCTTTCTGTGTGAGGGACTCAGCAGTATTAGTTTGTATGTTTGTCGGATGATTCTGCGATGTTATCAGCTATTTGGCGAGTGGTGTATGGAACTTCCGGGTGCACGAATCATCTGCGGAAGACCGGGAATGTGGCAAATCATAGGTTATTACAGCATTTTATTTCTGCTTTCGTTTGTGGCCAGGAAGCTAGAACAGTGTGAACGTAAGGAGGAACAAAAAATTCGGCAGACAGCAGGAATATCAGTAATACTTACAGCAGCATTTATTCTTTGCATAACGAATTTCAGAAAGTTTGACCAGAATTTGGAAATTACACTTCTGGATGTGGGACAGGGAGACTGTATTTATATACGGACACCTTCAAATAAACATTTGTTGGTAGATGGTGGAAGTACGGATCTAAAACAAGTAGGAAAATATCGGATAGAACCGTTTTTGTTGTCCAGGGGAGTAAGAGCGTTGGATTATGTGATGATTACACATGGGGATAGTGATCATTATAGTGGAGTGGAAGAAATGATTGAAAGACAAATAAAAGGTGTTAAGATAGAACGGTTCATGCTTCCGGCTGTCTGGAGGGAAAATGAGGTTCTTAGTCATTTGGCGGCGAAAGCGCTCAAGAAACATATACCAGTAGGCGAATTTCATCCGGGGAGAGGGATTGCAGATGGCAGATGCAGACTTTTGTGTCTGCAGCCAGGAATGGAACAGAGTCAGTGGGAGACAAATGAAGCATCGCTCGTTATGCATCTGAGTTATGGGACTTTTTCTATGCTGTTGACAGGAGATGTGGAAGGAAAAGGTGAAGAATTGCTCTGTCAATCAGGAAAACTTTCTGAAATAACTGTTTTGAAAACAGCGCATCACGGCTCAGAGCATTCCACACCGGAGCAGTTTCTCGAACAGACAAAGCCCAAATTGGCTCTTATTTCTGCCGGAATTGAAAATGTTTATGGTCACCCGCATCCAAAGTTGTTGGAACGTTTAAAATCATTTGGGATTCCGGTCTATAATACGGCAAAATCGGGAGCATTAACAGTGAAAACAGATGGAAGAAAAACTACAATAGAAGTATTTCTCTTAAACTAATCTGTAATCAGATGATTGTGGATGATACTTCGAATACTCATGTTCAAATAAGGGCGCAGCTTTTCAAAAGGAATTGGATCATTATGTAAGATGGTACTATAGCTGACAGAGCTTGCCAATTCAATAATCATAAAAAGCATAATATCAGGGTCTTTTAAATGAATATCAGGATTGCTGTGTATAAGAGCATCATACAGTGAGAGACAGTCAACTTCCGGCTGTGGAAGCTGGGCAAAAAGCAGCGCTTTATGAAAAATTCCCCAACTGAGATTTTTGGAAATAAAATTTAAAAGTTCCGGATGCTTTCCGAGTTCTTCTAATGTATAATTAACGAGAAAGATAATCTGATCTTCAAATTCCGGAAGATCTTCTTTCATCAAAGCCTCGCAGGCAGAACGAAAAAGGACGCCGGCATGATGGGCGATCAGGCAGTCTCGTACTTGATATTTATCCTGAAAATATAAATAGAAAGTTCCCTTTGCTACACCGGCATTGTGAGTGATATCAGAAACGGTTGTCTTTTCAATCCCTTGTTTGAGAAAAAGTTGGTATGCGCTTTTTAAGAGACGCGATGCTTTTTCCTGCTTATTCACTTCAATTTTTCCCATGATGATTTCCTCCTTATCGTGTTCTATTATAAGATCGGAAAGAATGATAGTCAATAGAAAATGACTAAAAGTCAGTTCTTTTCCTGCTTTTTTGCTTGACAAACGGAAGTAAGTTTCATAGAATGAAAAAAGAGTATGCACAAAAAGGAAAATGTGCGAAAAGGTAGGTTTGTGAAAGCACCTGTCTGTATAACAGAAGATGCGTGTCAGATCAGAAGAGTCTGTTTCCGGAGTGGAGCAGACTCTTTCTTTTGCTGTTAAGAAAGGAGCAAGTAGAATGTTGCAGATAAAAGGACTGACCGTGACGCATAAGAAAGATTTAAAAGTAATCATAAAAGATTTTTCCTTTGTGTTAAATGAAGGAGATAAAGCGGTATTGATTGGCGAGGAAGGAAATGGAAAATCTACAATTCTGAAGCTGATCTGCCGGGAAGAAGAAACAGATTATGTTAGTTATGAAGGTGAAATTAACAGAGGAGGAATGAAGCTTGGGTATCTCCCGCAGGAACTTTCAGAAGAGGATGCAGAGAAAACCGTGTACGACTATTTAGCAGAAGAGGGTCAGTTATTTTTAATGACGCCAAAAGAGTTATCGCGGCTTTCAGGAAGACTTGGGGTGTCCGGGGAACTTTTTTACTCAGATCAGAAGATGGGAACGCTGTCCGGAGGGGAAAAGGTAAAAATACAGCTTGCGAGACTTTTGATGGAACAGCCGGATGTATTTTTTCTCGATGAACCTTCAAATGATTTGGATCTAGATGCAATTGCATGGCTGGAACAATTTATTCAGGAGCTTAAGTGTCCGGTGATGTATATTTCTCATGATCGGAAATATATTCATGAGGTGTGTGACACAGTATATGAACTTACGGAAGAAGGACTTTCAAAAACATGCTTGTAAGAAGGGCGGATTCTGGTGTAAGATAGAAGAACAAAGAAAGACAGGAAGTTAGCTTATGCAGAGTTTGAATGAGGATTTAAAGACAGGACAGTTTAAGCATGTGTATCTCTTATTCGGAGAAGAGGCTTATCTGAAAAAACTGTATAAAGAGCGTCTGAGAAAGGCTATAGTTTCGGATGGGGATACGATGAATTTTTCTTATTTTGAGGGAAAGAATACGAATCCGTTGGAAATCATTGATCTGGCAGAGACAATGCCTTTTTTTGCAGAGCGACGTTTGATTATGTTAGAGAATACAGGATTTTTTAAAAATGCTTCTCTGGAGCTTGCAGAATACATGAAGCAGATTCCCGAGACAACTTATTTTGTTTTTATTGAGAATGAGATTGATAAACGGGGGAAACTATTTAAGGCAGTAAAGGAAAAAGGACGCCCGGTGGAGCTGGGGCGGCAGGATGAAAATACGCTGACCAAATGGATTCTTGGAAGAGTGAAGCGGGAAGGAAAGCAGATTTCAGCTCAGACAGTGAAACATTTGCTTGAACGAAGCGGAACAGATATGGAGACATTGGAGAAAGAACTGGAGAAATTATTCTGCTATACGTTTGAACAATCAGCAATTACTGCGGCAGATGTGGATGCGGTGTGTACAGTACAGATTACAAATAAAATTTTTGAGATGGTAGATGCGGTGGCAGGACGCAGACAGCGTCAGGCGCTCGACTATTATTATGATCTTCTGGCGCTAAAAGAACCGCCGATGAGGATTCTGTTTCTTCTGGCAAGACAGTTTGGAATTCTGCTTCTCGTAAAAGATCTGACAGAGCGGCGGTATCCAAATCGTGAGATTGCATCGAAAGCTGGTATTCCGCCTTTTTCAGTTGGAAAGTACCAAAGCCAGGCAAAAGCTTTTACAGCAAAGCGGCTCAAAGAGATTCTGGAGGCAGCTGTGGAAGCTGAGGAGGCTGTTAAGACTGGAAAAATGGGAGATATTCTCAGTGTAGAGCTGTTTATTATAGAATATTCAAGATAAGAATTGAAAGGTAAATCTTTTTTATGGTATACTTAACAGAACGTGAAAATAGGATGGAGGAATAAATTGTGGCGACAATCGATCAGAGTAAGATTCGAAATTTTTGTATTATCGCACATATCGATCATGGAAAATCAACACTTGCAGACCGTATCATTGAGATGACAGGGCTTTTGACAAGCCGTGAGATGAAGGCTCAGGTGCTTGACAATATGGAACTTGAGCAGGAACGCGGAATTACGATCAAATCACAGGCTGTCCGTGTTGTATATAAGGCAAAGGACGGTCAGGAATATATTTTTAATTTAATTGATACGCCGGGACATGTGGATTTTAACTATGAAGTGTCAAGAAGTTTGGCAGCATGTGATGGAGCGATTCTTGTTGTGGACGCAGCTCAGGGTGTGGAGGCGCAGACGCTGGCGAACGTTTATCTGGCGCTGGATCACGATCTGGATGTGATTCCGGTTATCAATAAAGTGGATCTTCCGAGTGCGAGACCGGAGGAAGTTATCGAAGAGATAGAAGATGTTATTGGAATTGAGGCGCAGGACGCACCTCTGATTTCGGCAAAGACAGGACTGAATGTGGAAGAGGTGCTGGAACAGATTGTTCACAAACTGCCGTCTCCTATAGGCAATCCGGATGCGCCGCTTCAGGCATTGATCTTTGACTCCGTATATGATTCTTACAAGGGAGTTATTGTATTCTGCCGCCTGAAAGAAGGGACAATAAAGAAAGGAACAACAATCCGCATGATGGCAACAGGTGCCCAGGCGGAAGTTGTGGAAGTTGGATATTTTGGCGCTGGTCAGTTTATCCCATGTGATGAACTGAGCGCCGGAATGGTAGGATATGTTACAGCTAGTCTGAAGAATGTAAAAGATACCCGTGTCGGCGATACGATTACAGATGCGAATCGTCCTTGTGAGAAACCTTTACCGGGATATAAGAAGGTAAATCCTATGGTATATTGTGGAATGTATCCGGCAGATGGAGCAAAATATCAGGATTTACGGGATGCACTTGAGAAGCTGCAGCTCAATGATGCAGCGTTGCAGTTTGAACCGGAGACATCAGTGGCGCTGGGATTTGGTTTCCGCTGTGGTTTTCTTGGCTTGCTGCATCTGGAGATCATTCAGGAGCGTTTGGAACGGGAATATAATCTCGATCTCGTGACAACGGCGCCGAGTGTTATTTATAAAGTGCATAAGATGAATGGAGAAGTTATTGATTTGACAAATCCGTCCAATCTTCCGGATCAAACGGAGATTGACTATATGGAAGAACCAATGGTTCGGGCAGAGATTATGGTAACATCTGAATTTATAGGAGCAATTATGGATCTGTGTCAGGAACGCCGGGGAATTTATGAAGGAATGGAATATATCGAAGAAACCCGCGCTGTACTAAAATATCGTTTGCCTTTGAACGAGATTATTTATGATTTCTTTGATGCGTTAAAATCAAGATCAAGAGGTTATGCTTCCTTTGATTATGAAATGACAGGTTATGAGAGATCTGAACTTGTGAAATTAGATATTTTGATTAATCGTGAAGAGATGGATGCATTATCCTTTATTGTTTTTGCGGATTCAGCATATGAGCGTGGAAGAAAAATGTGTGAAAAGCTGAAAGAAGAGATTCCGCGTCAGCTTTTTGAAATTCCGATTCAGGCGGCAATCGGAAGCAAGATCATTGCAAGAGAAACTGTAAAAGCTATGAGAAAAGATGTGCTTGCCAAGTGTTATGGTGGAGATATTTCCCGTAAGAAAAAACTTCTGGAAAAACAGAAGGAAGGAAAGAAACGTATGCGCCAGGTTGGAAATGTAGAAATTCCGCAGAAGGCGTTTATGAGCGTTCTGAAATTGGACGATAAATAACAAGGAAAGTGAGGACAAACCGATGTGGGAATTAGAAAAGGCAACGCTGATCACAAATAATGATCGCGTGTATGAAAAGTACAAAAATGACCTGGAAGTAATTCTGCTCAAAACATACGAGGAGGTACTTCTAAAAACAAGAGACCTTGTGTATGATCGACATGTACTGTTGACGCATCCGCAGGCTTCTAGTTTAAAACCGAATCAGACACCGTACCGTTCGGTTGTTGTTTATCCAAAGGGGGAAGAGGATAATATGAAGGATATCATGCTGATTGAAAAATGTATTGAAACATTCCGTCAATGGCAGGATATCGCTAAGACACCGGATTCTTATGAGGACAAGGTGGCAAATGACTTTAAAACAATTGATTTATCAGTAATTGACAATATTATCCCTCGAATCTGTTAAACGGTTTTAATGCAGATATAAAGGGGAATAAAAATGATGTCAGAAAAAGATAATTTGCACAAAGTCCTGCCAGAAAAAGATAATTCGGGATATTTTAAAGGTTTGTCCAGGAGAGATTATATTCAAAAAGCATATGATTTGATCCAAAAAGAGGGAATCCAGGCAGTGTCCATCAGGAGGATTGCACAGGAACTGGGGTGTTCTTCTGCCAGTTTATATCGACATTTTGAAAATCGGGATGAACTGTTATATTATGCAGAACTTAGAACGCTGAAGAACTATATTGTGCGCCTGAATCAAGCTGAACGGACCTGGAAAAATATATGGGATATTTATGTTGGAATATGGGACTGTTATGCAAGAGAAGCATTTGCAAATCCGGAAGCGTACAATCTTTTGTTTTTCACATATACAAATGAGAAACTTCAAAAGTCAATCCGGGAATATTATGATATGTTTCCGGAAGATATTCGCGATTCGAATCAATTTTTTAGTGCAATGCTCCAGACGCCTGACTTTATGGGACGAGATTTTGAAGTATGTAAGAAATGTGTCCGTGCAAATGTAATTTCATTTGAGAATGCACTTCGGATGAATCGAATGGTATGTATGCTTTATAAAGGATATCTGAAGACAATACTGGATGATGGAATTGAAGAACATCGAATGGAAGCGCGCGTGAACCAGTTCGTTGACGATGTGGACCGTATTGTTATGTCACTTGCAAAAGATATGAAAGGATATCAGGGATATCGAAAGCGAAATTTAAAGAACTGATCAAAAGAACTGATGAAAGTCAGTTCTTTTTTTGTTATTTTTGCATAAAATGATAATAGGAAAAAGCAATCAAAGAACTCTATTTATAGATAAAAGTAATAAAAATGGAAATAATACCAAAAAACACTTGAATGTTATCGCGATAAGTTATACAATAAGCACAAGTTAAGAAACGGTACAGAAAGAAAAAAATAAGAGAACTGCCAATGTCATATTTTTTTCAAAGTAAGTTATCGCGATTACAAATTAAAAGGAGGGACCTATATATGAAATTGGAATTAGGTAAAATTGTGATCAAAGATATCCAATTTGCAGACAGAACGTATGTCAAAGATCAAGTACTCTATGTGAACAAAGAAGAAGTTGAAAAACTGGTACTCGAGGATGATAAACTGTTAGAATGTCATTTGGATATCGCACGTCCGGGCGACAGCACTCGTATTACACCGGTTAAGGATGTTATCGAGCCACGTGTGAAAGTAAGCGGCGGAGAGATTTTCCCGGGAGTGATTGGAAAAGTTACACCAACAGTTGGTGAGGGAAGAACACATGCACTTGATGGATGCTGCGTTGTTACAGTTGGTAGAATCGTAGGATTCCAGGAAGGTGTTATTGATATGAGCGGTCCGGCAGCAGATTACTGTCCATTCTCTAAGACTGTAAATCTTTGTGTTGTTATTGAACCACAGGAAGGACTTGAAACACATGTTTATGAGAAAGCCGGACGTATGGCTGGATTAAAAGTTGCAGCATATCTCGGTGAAGCAGGAAGAAACGTAGAACCTGATACATTAGAAGTATTTGAAACAAAACCGATCTTCGAACAGGCTCAGATGTATCCGGATCTTCCAAAAGTAGGATATGTTCATATGCTTCAGTCTCAGGGACTTCTCCATGATACATATTATTATGGTGTAGATGCAAAACAGTTTGTTCCTACATTTATGTATCCAACAGAGATTATGGACGGTGCAATCGTATCCGGTAACTGTGTTGCTCCTTGTGATAAAGTTACAACATATCATCATTTCCATAATCCGGTTATTGAAGACTGCTTCAAACATCATGGAAAAGATATCAACTTTATGGGTGTTATCCTGACAAATGAGAACGTATTCCTTGCAGACAAAGAAAGACATTCAGATATGGTTGCAAAACTTGCTGAGTGGATGGGACTGGATGGTGTGCTGATCACAGAAGAAGGATATGGTAACCCAGATACAGACCTTATGATGAATTGCCGTAAGGTAGAGAGAAAGGGCGTTAAAGTTGTATTAATTACAGACGAATTCCCAGGAAAAGACGGAAAATCCCAGTCTCTTGCAGATACATGTGAAGAAGCAACAGCACTTGCATCTTGTGGTCAGGGTAATGCGACTCTTCACTTCCCAGCTATGGATAAAGTTATTGGTACACTGGATTACATCGAAAGCCAGATTGGTGGATGGGCTGGATGTATCAATCCGGATGGTTCTTTCGAAGCAGAACTTCAGATTATCATAGCATCAACAATTGCAAACGGCTTCAACAAGCTGGCAGCAAGAGGATATTAGAGAGGAGGCGCAACTTATGGCAAAATATAAAGTTGTACATTATATAAATCAGTTCTTCGCCGGAATTGGTGGAGAGGAAAAAGCAGACATTCAGCCAGAAGTAAGAGAAAGTGTAATCGGACCTGGTATGGCACTTGCAAAAGAATTGGGAGAAGATTACGAGATTGTGGCTACAGTGATCTGTGGAGATAACTATTTTGGTGAAAATCTTGATGAAGCAACAGATACAATCATCGAGATGGTGAAAAAATACGAACCAGATGTATTCGTAGCAGGACCGGCATTCAATGCAGGACGTTATGGAGTAGCATGTGGTACGATTTGTAAAGCAGTAGAAGAAAGACTTGGCGTTCCGGTTATTACAGCACAGTATGAGGAAAACCCTGGTGTGGATATGTTCCGTAAAGACGTTATCATTGTTAAAACAGGCGATTCTTCAGCATCTATGAGAAAAGTTGTTCCGGTACTTGCTAAGCTTGTTAAAAAACTTGCAACAGGTGAAGAAATCTTAGGACCGTCCATCGAAGGTTACCATGAAAGAGGTATCCGTGTAAATTACTTCGCAGAAGAAAGAGCATCTGCAAGAGCAGTGAAAATGCTTGTGAAGAAGATGAAGGGCGAAGAATTTGAGACAGATCTTCCGATGCCGAAATTTGACCGCGTAGATCCGGCCCCTCCTATTAAAGATATGAAACATGCAAAACTCGCGGTAGTTACATCCGGTGGTGTTGTTCCTACAGGTAATCCGGATCATATCGAATCCTCCAATGCGACTAAATTTGGTATTTACTCCATTGAAGGTATGGATACAATGTCACCGGACGACTTTACTACAATTCATGGTGGATATGACAGACAGTTTGTTATGGCCAATCCAAACCTTGTAGTTCCGCTCGATGTTCTTCGTGAAATGGAAAAAGACGGAGAATTTGGTGAACTCGTTAACTACTTCTGCACAACAACCGGTACTGGTACAGCAACTGGTTCTGCAGCAAAATTTGGTGATGCTATTGGTAAGAGACTTGTTGAGGATCATGTAGACGGCGTTATCCTCGTCAGCACATGAGGTACCTGTACACGTTTCGGTGCAACGAATGTAAAAGGTATTGAAAAATATGGTCTTCCGGTAGTTCATATGGCTACAGTAGTTCCGATTTCTCTGACAATCGGTGCAAACAGAATTATCCCAGGCGTTGGTATTCCATATCCACTTGGAGATCCGACACAGGGCGAAGTTGATTCTAAGAAGATCCGTAAGAAAATGGTTAGACGTGCACTGAAGGCTCTTCAGACTCCAGTTGATGGTCAGACTGTTTTTGAAAAAGATGATTTCTAAAATATAGCACTTTCAGTTGAGTGCGGTGCCAACCGTGCACCGCACTCAATTTTTTATTCACGGAAGGTTTTTGTGGATAAGGGAATTATAGATTGTCATAAAATTGACAAAAGATAACCTGAAAAGGGATAGGAGGGTTTTTATGGGTAACAGCGAAAAAGTTAGTTGGAAACGAGTATTAATTCTTGCAGGAGCAGTAATCGCCTTTACAATTGGTTCCGGATTTGCAACCGGACAGGAAATTATTCAGTACTTTACAGCATATGGAACAAAGGGTTTATTAGTTATTGCAGTGTTTGCGGTTGCATTTTTATACTATAACTTTAACTTTGCAAAAGCAGGTGCTGAGCAGAAATTTGAACGTGGTAATGACGTTTATAAATATTTCTGTGGTAAATATGTAGGTACATTCTGTGACTACTATTCAACAATTTTCTGTTACATGTCATTCTGGGTAATGATTGGTGGCGCTGCTTCTACATTACATCAGGAATATGGTCTTCCGCAGTGGGTTGGAGCTGTTATTTTAACAGTGCTGACAATTCTTACAGTAGTAGGTGGTCTGAATTCTCTTGTAGATGCCATTGGTATTGTAGGTCCGATTATTGTTGTGCTTTGTATTGGAATTGGTTTGATTACATGCATTTCAGATGGCGGTAATATTGCTGCAGGTCTTGAAGTTATTAAAGAAGGTGCATACGAAGGTGCAGAAGCCGGCGAGACAATTAAGAATGCCGGAGCAAACTGGCTGATTTCAGGTCTTTCTTATGCAGGTTTCGTACTTCTGTGGTTTGCAAGTTTTACAGCAGCATTAGGTGCAAAGAATAAGAAAAAAGACTTAAATTACGGTATCATCGGTGGTACAGTTGCAGTTTGTGTTGCAATCGCTCTTGTATCTTTCGCTCAGATTGCTAATATTAACACACCTATGGCAAATGGAGCAGCATATGTTTGGAATGCAGATATCCCGAACTTAATTCTTGCAATGGAAATCTGGAAACCATTCTCTGCAATTTTTGCAATTGTTGTATTTGCAGGTATCTATACAACAGCTGTGCCGTTACTTTACAACCCGGCAGCAAGATTTGCCAAAGAAGGTACATCTCAGTTTAAGATTCTTACAATCGTGCTCGGAATCATTGGTCTAATCGTTGGTTTATTCCTTCCATTCAGAGTACTTGTAAATGTAATCTATGTATTAAATGGATATGTAGGAGCAGTCCTGATCCTCTTCATGATCTGGAAGAATATTAAAGATTTCAGAGCAAAGAGAGCGAAATAAAAGGTTTTCTCTTAAATGTCATATAATATAGAAGAAACTCGTCTAATTCAGGCGGGTTTTTTCTTTTTTCCATTGATTCGACACATTTTTGTAGTAGAATAAAAAAGATAATACGTGATAGGAGAAACCAATGAAAAAAATAAAGATTACATTTGCTGTTATTGTAACTGATTTGCTTTTGCTTGTATTGGCAAGACGCTATGAAGCGCTGGCAGAATGGTATGGGAATGTGATTTATCCGATTTGGTTACAGACATTGGGCAGAGTGTGTGGGTGGTTTCCTGGTTCTGTAGTGGAATGGTTATTGTATGCGTTCGTATTTGTGACAGTGATATGGTTTGGCAGATTTTTGATACAAATTCATAGGAGAATGCCGGGGACAAAAACGTTCTTTCTGAAAGGGATGCAGCGAGTACTTCTGTTTAGTGCAGTGTTATTTACATTATATACGGTGACTTGCGGAATAAATTATTATAAAACGTCCTTTACAGAAACGTATGGGATCAAGAAAGAAGTCTATACAACAGAAGAATTGTATCGTGCATGTGAAATTCTGGTAGAACGAATGAATGAGCTGTACGATCAGGTTAGAAGAAATAAAACCGGAGAAATGCTTGTTTCCAAAGGCGCACGAAGGGAAGCTGTGACGGCAATGCAGTCACTTGGAGAGTCGTATGAAAAATTGGCAGGATTCTATCCACTACCAAAGGAACTTGCCGGATCGTGGATTTTGTCAGTTCAAGGATTGACAGGAGTTTATTCACCATTTACAGTAGAAGCGAATTATAATAAGGAAATGACAGGATATAATCAGCCGTTTACGATGTGTCATGAGTTGGCACATTTGAAAGGATTTATGCAGGAAGAAGAAGCCAATATGATCGGTTTTCTGGCATGTGAGCAGTCGGAAGAACCAGAATTTCGCTATAGCAGTGCGATGATGGGATGGATTTATTGTGGAAATGAATTGTATGACAGGGATAAAGAAAAATATCAAAGATTGTCCGAAATACTTCCCAAGGAAGCGCACAAAGATTTGGAAGCGAATTCCAGGTTCTGGGATGAGCATGAGGGGATTATCTCTGAAGCTTCTGAAAAAATTAACGATGCCTACCTGAAAGCAAATCGACAGGAGGCAGGAGTGGAAAGTTATGATCAGGTAGCTGATCTGATTGTGCAGTATCTTATGAAAAAGGAGACAATATGGAAATAAATAATACAAAGAAAAAAGAATTAGAGCTTTATATTCACATTCCTTTTTGTGTAAGAAAATGTGTGTACTGTGATTTTCTGTCAGGTCCGGCAATACCGGAAGAACAGAAGACATATGTGCGGGCGCTTATCAAAGAGATTAGAGCGGCTGCTTATTATAGCAGTCGATATGAAGTGACAACGATATTTTTCGGTGGTGGAACGCCTTCGCTTTTATCAGGAGAGCAGCTTGATGAAATTATGAAAGCGATAAAAGAGAGTTTTCTTATTAGAAAAGATGTGGAGATTACAATAGAAATGAATCCCGGAACAGCGAACCGGGAAAAATTAAAAGCATATCGGCGGGCAGGAATAAACCGATTGAGTATTGGATTGCAGTCAGCAAATAATCAGGAATTAAAGATATTGGGACGAATACACACGTTTGAAACTTTTTTAGAAACGTATCAGATGGCAAGAGAAGAAGGATTTGATAATATTAATGTAGATCTGATGTCGGCTCTTCCGGGACAAACAGAGACGAGCTATGAAGAGACGGTCAAAGAGGTGCTTAGACTTGCCCCAGAGCATATTTCTTCCTATAGTTTGATTATTGAAGAAGGAACACCGTTTTTTGAATGGTATGGCAAAGGAGAATCAAGTAGTATGCCGGAACTTCCGGACGAGGATACGGAGCGCTGTATGTATAAACGGACGAAAGAACTTCTGGAGGAAGCAGGATATTACCGTTATGAAGTGTCTAACTATGCACTTCCGGGAAAAGAATGTCGTCATAATATTGGATATTGGGAACGGAAGGATTATCTTGGCTTCGGAATCGGAGCAGCATCACTGATTGAGGAAACCCGCTTTTCTAATGTACGGGACAGAAGTGTCTATGTGCAGGCGTTGGAGCAATACGAAGGAGAAGAATTATGTTCAGTAATCCGGACAGAGAAAGAAGTGCTGTCAAAGGAGGATCAGATGAGTGAAACAATGATTCTTGGGCTTCGCATGATGAAGGGAATAGAAAAAGACAAATTTTATCAACGATTTGGGAAAACATTAGATGAAGTGTATGGTGATGTTCTTAAAAAATATATTGACTGGGATTTTCTGGAACTAACACAAGACAACCGCGTGTGTTTTACAGAGCAGGGAATTTCAGTCAGCAATATTGTTCTGACAGATTTTCTATAGAAGCTGACTGTTTTATAGATTTTTTATATTTAGGATGTTGACAAATAGGCTTGGTAGTGGTATTTTAGTATCAGCGAATATGTTAGCACTCGAAAAAGAAGAGTGCTAATAAGCTGAAAGGAAGTGAAAGTGTGGCAATACATGAGTTGGATGACAGAAAAACGAAGATTCTTCAGGCAATTATTCAAAATTATCTTGAAACGGGAGAGCCGGTTGGTTCCAGAACGATTTCAAAATATACAGATCTTCATTTAAGTTCTGCGACGATTCGGAATGAGATGGCAGATCTGGAAGATCTGGGATATATTCTTCAGCCGCATACTTCCGCGGGAAGGATTCCTTCTGATAAGGGGTATCGATTCTATGTTGATATGCTTATGGAAGAGAAGGAACAGGAGATTACCGAGATGAAAGATCTGGTGCTTGAGAAAGCTGATAAGATGGAGAAGCTTCTAAAGCAGGCAGCAAGAGTTCTTGCCCAGAATACGAATTATGCGACTATGATTTCGGCTCCGATTTCTAACCGAAACAAATTAAAATTCATCCAGCTTTCCAAAGTGGATGAAAACCAGCTGATTGCAGTGATCGTCATGGAAGGCAATATCATTAAGAATAAGATTATTAATGTTGAACAGGAATTCAGTAATGGAACGCTTCTTAAGCTAAACATGCTTTTGAACACAACATTAAATGGCATGTCTATTGAGGAGATTAATCTTGGATTGATTGCAAGACTGAAAGAACAGGCAGGAATCCATGGCAAAGTAATCAGCAATGTTCTGGATGCAGTTGCCGAGGCAATTCAGATTGATGAAGATCTGGAGATTTATACAAGCGGCGCAACAAATATTTTCAAGTATCCGGAACTCAGTGATAATCAGAGTGCTCAGGAGATCATCAACGCATTTGAAGAGAAACAGCAACTGGCAGAGTTGGTAACAAAGACTCTTCAAAGTGAAGAAAATACCGGAATTCAAGTATACATTGGACAGGAGACACCGGTAAAGATGATGAAAGACTGCAGTGTCGTTACTGCTACTTATGAATTGGGCGAAGGCATGCAGGGAACGATAGGAATTATCGGGCCAAAGCGAATGGATTATGAAAATGTTATGAAAACATTGAAAACATTAAAAACGGAACTGGATGCAGTATTCCATAAAGAAGAGTAGAAAGGCGGTTTACCAGTGGAAAACGAAATGAGCAAAGAAGAAATGATAAAAGAAGCTGTAGAGGATGCAAAGAAAGCGGCAGCGGCTCAGGAAACAGAAGAAAACTGTGAAGAGAACGTAAAAGCAGAAGAAGCAGAGACAGCAGAGGAACATACAAAAGAAGCCGGGGAAGAGACTTCTGAAGAAAAAGAAGAGAAGAAGGGATTCTTCAAAAAGAAAAATAAAAAAGACAAAAAAGACGAAAAGATCGAAGAACTGACTGACCGTCTGACAAGACAGATGGCAGAATTTGATAATTTCCGAAAACGTACTGAGAAAGAAAAAACACAGATGTACGAAGTAGGAGCCAAGAGTGTTGTAGAAAAGATCCTTCCGGTCGTTGATAATTTCGAAAGAGGGCTGGCGGCAGTTCCGGAAGAACAGAAGGAAGATCCATTTGTTCAGGGAATGGAAAAAATCTACAAACAGATGATGACAACCTTTGAAGAGATTGGAGTAAAACCGATCGAAGCAGTAGGCAAGGAATTTGATCCGGATTTCCATAATGCAGTCATGCATGCGGAGGACGAGGAACTTGGAGAGAACATTGTTGCCGAAGAGTTTCTGAAAGGATATATGTACCGTGACTCTGTTGTAAGACACAGCATGGTAAAAGTAGCAAATTAGCA
Organism: Lachnospiraceae bacterium; assembly: GCA_018365895.1. The sequence continues at coordinate 28,572 of JAGZJD010000026.1, forward strand.
TATAAGTATATTTTTTAGGAAAATATACTTTATATATATATAACAGTAATAAAAGTAATAGATATAAGTATTATTAGGAGGAATTACATTATGGGCAAAATCATTGGTATTGATTTAGGTACAACAAACAGTTGTGTAGCCGTTATGGAAGGTGGACAGCCAACAGTTATCGCGAACACAGAAGGCGCAAGAACAACACCATCTGTTGTAGCTTTTACAAAGACAGGAGAACGTCTTGTAGGTGAACCTGCAAAACGTCAGGCAGTAACAAATGCAGAGAAAACAATCTCTTCCATCAAAAGAGAGATGGGCTCCGATTACAGAGTAACAATTGATGACAAGAAATATTCTCCACAGGAAATTTCAGCTATGATCCTTCAGAAATTAAAAGCAGATGCAGAAGGATATCTTGGAGAAAAAGTTACAGAAGCTGTTATTACAGTTCCGGCTTACTTCAACGATGCTCAGCGTCAGGCAACGAAAGATGCTGGTAAGATTGCAGGTCTTGATGTAAAACGTATCATCAACGAACCTACAGCAGCAGCGCTTGCATATGGTCTTGACAATGAGAAAGAACAGAAGATCATGGTATATGATTTAGGAGGCGGTACATTCGACGTTTCTATTATCGAAATCGGTGATGGAGTTATCGAAGTATTATCAACAGCAGGTGATAACAGACTTGGTGGAGACGACTTTGACCAGAAGATTACAGATTACATGTTAGCTGAGTTCAAGAGAACAGAAGGTGTTGATCTGTCAACAGATAAAATGGCGCTTCAGAGATTAAAAGAAGCTGCAGAGAAAGCGAAAAAAGAACTTTCTTCCGCAACAACAACAAATATTAACCTGCCATTCATCACAGCAACAGCAGAGGGACCGAAACATTTCGACATGAACCTTACAAGAGCAAAATTTGATGAATTGACAAGCGATCTTGTAGAAAGAACAGCGGAACCGGTTAAACGTGCGCTTTCTGATGCAGGTTTATCTGCTTCCGAATTAGGTCAGGTATTACTGGTAGGTGGATCTACACGTATTCCGGCTGTTCAGGATAAAGTAAGACAGCTGACAGGAAAAGAACCAAGCAAATCCTTAAACCCGGATGAATGTGTTGCATTAGGAGCATCTGTACAGGGTGGTAAACTTGCCGGAGATGCTGGCGCAGGCGACATCCTTCTTCTTGATGTTACACCACTTTCTCTTTCTATCGAGACAATGGGCGGCGTTGCTACAAGATTGATTGAAAGAAATACAACAATCCCGACAAAGAAGAGCCAGATTTTCTCTACAGCAGCTGATAATCAGACAGCAGTAGATATCAATGTCGTACAGGGTGAGAGACAGTTTGCAAGAGATAACAAATCTCTCGGACAGTTCAGACTGGATGGAATTCCGCCAGCACCACGTGGAATCCCACAGATCGAAGTAACATTTGATATTGATGCCAACGGTATTGTAAATGTATCTGCGAAAGATCTTGGAACAGGAAAAGAACAGCATATTACAATTACAGCAGGCTCTAATATGTCAGATGCAGACATTGATAAAGCAGTAAAAGAAGCAGCAGAATTCGAAGCACAGGATAAGAAACGTAAAGAAGCAATCGATACAAGAAATGATGCAGATGCAATTATTTTCCAGACAGAGAAAGCATTAAAAGATGTTGGAGATAAGGTAGATGCAGCAGATAAATCTGCAGTAGAAACAGATATCCAGGCATTAAAAGATATTCTTGCAAAATCTACACCGGAAAGTGCAACAGATGCAGATGTCGCAGAAATCAAAGCCGGAAAAGAAAAATTAATGGAGAGCGCTCAGAAAGTATTTGCTAAAATGTACGAGCAGATGAATCAGGGTGCACAGGGCGGTCCGCAGGCAGGACCAAATCCGCAGGCAGGACCGGCTCCGGAAGGATTTGACGGCGATGATGTTGTAGACGGAGACTATAAAGAAGTATAAAGAAACAGATACAAAAAAGCTTTTGTACAAAAATAAGTAATGGTTCTGCGGAATCGGCAACAGGCCGGAAACGGCGTAAGTTCCGGTTTCGCAGAATTTACTGCTTGTACGAGGGATGGAGAAAGGGAAGAATCACATGGCTGAAACAAAACGAGACTACTATGAAGTGTTAGGCGTTGATAAGAACGCTGATGACGCGACTTTGAAAAAAGCATATAGAGCCTTAGCAAAGAAGTATCATCCAGATATGAATCCGGGAGATAAAGAAGCCGAGAAAAAGTTCAAGGAGGCATCAGAAGCTTATGCGGTGTTAAGTGATGCTGAAAAACGACGCAAATATGATCAGTTTGGTCACGCTGCATTTGACGGAGGTGCAGGAGGCGGAGCCGGCGGATTCGGCGGTTTTGATTTTAATGGGGCTGATTTTGGTGATATTTTTGGTGATATTTTTGGCGATTTATTCGGTGGAGGCGGCAGACGCGGTGGAGCCAATAATGGTCCGATGAAGGGCGCTAATATTCGCAAGAGCGTACGAATTACGTTTGAAGAAGCAGTGTTTGGCTGTGAGAAAGAGTTAGAAGTGACGCTGAAAGATCCTTGTGAAAAATGTAATGGAACAGGCGCAAAACCGGGAACTTCACCGGAGACTTGTCCGAAATGTGGAGGTCGTGGTCAGGTTGTCTATACATCTCAGTCTTTCTTTGGAACTGTTCAGAATGTCCAGACTTGTCCGGACTGTCATGGAACGGGTAAGATTATCCGC
>JAGZJD010000132.1 GCA_018365895.1 Lachnospiraceae bacterium
CTTCGTTTACTAGGTGATTTGGGATTAAATGAAAGCATTTTAGTGGAAGACGAATGTGAAAATAAAACAGCTCTAAATAGTAACGACCAAACATAAAGACGTAACTGAAAGATTGCAGCAGATTAATCCATTACTTGCAGAAAAGACACGGACAGTATTAGACTTAAACAAATCCGAGAGACATATCCGGGGAGGAATGGCGACACGGGAAAAATATTTACATTTAGAGCATTAACATAACAATTAACAATGGTTGGGAAAATAAATATTCCTAGCCATTTTCTCTTTTATAGATAAGACTTCCGGAGTATAATAAAAATAAGAATTACTACTATAAAGGCTTTTTAAAGGAGGAATCGAGTATGAGTGAAATTCAGAGTGTACATTATCCACAAAGTGAAATCCATACAACATTAATACCTGTTGCAACAGGATGTCCATACAACCGCTGTGCTTTCTGTTCGATGCATAAAGAAGATACATATAGTGAAGTTCCTTTCCGGGAAATAGAACATGAGTTGATGAATGGAGATACATATACGGAACGAGTATTTTTGACAGGTGCAGATCCACTTTCCGTTGGATTTGAAAAAATGCTTCGTGTACTGGAATTAGTAAAAAAATATTTTCCATATTGTGGATGTGTGGCAGCGTATGCGTCTGTTCGCAGTTTGCAGAAATATAGTGTAGAAGAATTACAAAAGCTTCATGCAGAAGGTTTGCGGTTACTTTATGTTGGCTTTGAAACAGGAAATGACGAAGTATTGCGACTAATGAAAAAAGGGCATACGTCAGAAAATGCTGCAAATCAGGGGAAAAAACTAAATGAAGCTAAAATTCCATTTTATGCAATTATAATGTATGGAATTGCGGGAGAAGGAAATGGCGAGAAAAATGCAAAGTTAACAGCAAAACTATTGAATCAGTTTGTGCCAACCAAAATTATCACAATGAATTTAACAGTGTTTGAGATGACTGAATTGGCAGGAATGGTAAAAAAAGGTATGTTTGTAGAAGCGCCAATAAAAGAGAAGCTTTTTGAATTAAAAACATTACTGGAACAATTACACATCGAAAAATCAGTGGAACTTGATACAACGCATACTACGAATATCATCAAAATGACGGGGAGAATTCCAGAACAAACAAAAGAAATGATTGAAAGAATAGAACATTTGCTGATATAATAAATAGTGTCTAGTTTCGAACAAAGCAGGGAGCCTGCTTTGTTTCTTTATTTTATGAGATCAGGGAAAGAAGTGGTAGCGTGAGGGAAAAAATAAAAACAGACAGAAGTCATTATCTATTTGATAATAAAGCATTAGCAGCATTGATTGTTCCATTAGTTGTCGAACAGTTTTTGGCAGTACTTGTGGGAATGGCAGACTCTATTATGGTAGCAAGTGTTGGGGAGGCAGCTGTCTCCAGCGTTTCCCTTGTTGACAGTATTATGATTTTATTGATTAATATTTTTGGAGCATTGGCTACCGGAGGAGCAGTAATTGCGGGACAGTATCTCGGACAGAAAAAGAAGGAAGATGCATGTGAAGCAGCCAATCAGCTTGTATGGTTTGTGACAATTTGTGCAGTGATTATTATGGTGCTGATGTATCTTGGAAAAGATTTTATTTTAAATACAGTGTTTGGGGAGATTACTGATGAAGTTGCAGCATATGCAAATACCTATTTGATGATTGTAACAGCATCAATTCCATTTATTGCATTGTATAATGCAGGGGCAGCAATTTTCAGAACGATGGGGAATTCAAAAGTTTCCATGCAAGTTTCTATGTTGATGAACTTGATTAATGTTGTCGGAAATGCAATATTAATTTATGGATTCCACTGTGGTACAGAAGGCGTTGCGATTCCGACACTGGTGTCACGAATGTTTGCGGCGATTATGATTACAATACTTGTATGTAATCAAGATTTGACGCTGCATATAAAAAAATCATTGCGTTATCAATTTGACTGGACAAAAGTCAAGAAGATCTTATATCTCGGAGTTCCAAATGGATTAGAAAGCAGCATGTTTCAATTAGGAAAAATTCTTGTGTTGAGTCTTGTTTCTACATTTGGCACATATGCAATTGCGGCAAATGCGGTGGCAAATGCGGTAGCAAGTTTCCAAATCCTTCCCGGAATGGCGATTTCTCTTGCAGTAACAACTGTAGTTTCAAGGTGTATTGGGGCAAATGATCATGAACAGACTCATTATTACACTGTGAAATTACATTTACTGGCATTTGCAGCGACTATTGTAATGGTTGGAATTATCATTCTGGCACTCCCGTTAATTATGAAAGCTTATAATCTGTCATCAAAGACTGCAGTTGTGGCAGAGCAGATATTAATATTCCACGGAGTATTTGCGATTGTGTTGTGGCCGTTGGCATTTGTACTGCCTACAGTATTCCGGGCAGCAGGAGATGTTCGTGTTACAATGCTGATCTCCATTGTTTCCATGTGGCTGTGTAGAATCGTTATGAGTTATGTTATTGGAAAATATATGGGAATAGGTGTATTAGGCGTTTGGATTGCCATGATTCTTGACTGGGTCGTTCGAACTGTCTGTTTTGTATGGCGCTATAGAAGTGGAAAATGGAAAGGAAAGGCAGCAGTATAAACATAAAGATAAATACGCTGTAAATGCAGATAAGCCCCATGCAAGAGAATTTTTAGAGATTTAGAGAATTCTCTTGTCAATTTTCCATTGCTACATTATAATAAAAACGTGTTATTGGCGTTTATAATGTCAGTGGCATTTTTTATTTGGAAAACGAGAACCTATTTGAGGAGGAAAATACGTGAAAAACGAATTAGTAATCGTTCTTGATTTCGGAGGACAATATAACCAGTTAATCGCAAGACGTGTCAGAGAATGTAACGTTTATTGTGAAGTTCATCCATACACATTAAGTTTAGAAAAAATTAAAGAAATGAATCCAAAGGGGATCATTTTTACCGGAGGACCAAACAGTGTTTACGGAGAAGATTCTCCGAGATGTCCGAAAGAAATATTTGAGCTTGGAATTCCAATCTTTGGTATCTGCTATGGTTCCCAGCTGATGGCATACATGCTTGGCGGTAATGTGGCAACAGCACCGGTCAGTGAATATGGAAAGACAGAAGTTGCTGTAGATACTACATCAAAATTATTTGAAAATGTATCACCAGATACAATTTGCTGGATGAGCCATACAGACTATATTGAAAAAGCGCCGGAACATTTTAAAATTACTGCACATACACCAGTATGTCCGGTGGCTGCGATGGAACTTCCAGAGAAAAATCTTTATGCGGTACAGTTTCACCCAGAAGTTATGCATACCCAGGAAGGAAGCAAAATGCTTAGTAATTTCGTGTATAACGTATGTGGATGCAAGGGTGACTGGAAAATGGATTCCTTTGTTGAAAAAACAATTCAGGAAGTTCGTGAGAAAGTTGGCAGCGGAAAAGTATTATGTGCATTGTCCGGCGGTGTAGATTCATCTGTGGCAGCGGTACTTCTTTCCAAAGCAGTTGGCAAGCAGCTGACTTGTGTCTTTGTAGATCATGGTCTTCTTCGTAAAGATGAGGGAGATGAAGTAGAAGCTGTATTTGGCCCAGAAGGTCATTATGATCTGAACTTCATTCGTGTAAATGCACAGGATCGTTTTTATAAAAAACTTGCCGGAGTAGAAGAGCCGGAAGCAAAACGTAAAATTATCGGAGAAGAATTTATCCGCGTATTTGAAGAAGAAGCACAAAAAATAGGTGCGGTAGACTTCCTTGTACAGGGAACAATCTATCCGGATGTAATAGAATCCGGACTTGGAAAATCAGCTGTCATCAAGAGTCACCACAATGTTGGAGGACTTCCGGACTGTGTTGATTTTAAAGAAATTATTGAACCGCTTCGCCTGCTCTTTAAAGATGAAGTAAGAAAAGCGGGACTGGAATTGGGAATTCCAGAATACCTTGTATTCCGTCAGCCATTCCCAGGTCCTGGACTTGGTGTACGAATTATTGGTGAAGTTACACCAGAGAAGGTACGCATCGTTCAAGAAGCAGATGCAATTTATCGTGAAGAAATTGCAAAAGCCGGTATTGCATCAACATTAGGTCAGTATTTTGCAGGATTGACTAACATGCGTTCTGTTGGATGTATGGGCGATGAGAGAACTTATGATTATGCAGTTGCATTACGCGCAGTTCTTACAAGTGATTTTATGACAGCAGAAAGTGCAGAACTTCCTTGGGAAGTATTGGGAAAAGTGACAACCAGAATCGTTAATGAAGTAAAAGGGGTTAACAGAGTACTGTATGACTGTACTGGAAAACCGCCGGCAACGATTGAGTTTGAATAGTTGCTACATCTCTGGAAAGCCTTGAATTATAAGGATTTCCAGAGATTTTTCTTTTTGTTGGCTACAAATTGGCTACATCTGCCAT
>JAGZJD010000133.1 GCA_018365895.1 Lachnospiraceae bacterium
GAAACAAATAATTAACTCAGGAGGTAAAAACTATGGCTAAGAAACTACCAAAATTACCAGAACTACTTGAAAGAAAAATAAGCAAAACAGGACAAACTAGAGGTGCTGATGATGATGTTATCTTTCAGAACAGAGTTAGCAGAAATAACACTGTTCTTATTCCATTCCATCAGTGGATTAGAGATGAAAATCTGAGAACACTTGCTCTAGAAAATAAATTTGAGAAGGGATATATCGTACTTATCTCGCCTAAGGATTACTTTAACTCAGACAATCCGACACAGTTCCTCGCTAATAATCATTTATCTCTTGGGGATAACTGCTTAGTTTTTTACGAAACACGTTCAGATTGGGATACATATAATCCCGAAAAATTAAAATGGACACCTGCCAATAGCCGAGAAAAACCTTTAGGTGGAAATTTTGTTGCAAGAGTACCTGCTACAACAGCTCTTGATTCAACTCGTTCCAAAAAAGTAAACCTAGGTTTTGCTTCCCAATCTCCCAAAGGTGCAGGCATTCGCTTATATGAATATGCACGTAAATTAACAATACAAGAATGTCGTCTTCAACTTGAAGCTGAATATTGGCTTTGCTTTGACAGTATAAAAGTTGCCTCTGAAAATGGTATGACCTTGGAAGATGCTCAATTTCGAAAATCTGAAATACTTAAGCGTTGCGAAGCAAACGGATTACTCGATTATCAAAAATTAAAAGAAATGCGAATTATAAATGAAAACAACTGTACAATTTGTCCTCTTTGTCTAAAAGAACTTTCAGGAAATGAATTTTTAAATAAAGTAGCTCAACCCGAAGGGCGTGAGGTTCCCGACCTAACAGTTACACAAGTGAATCTATTTCATATAAACGAACTAAAATATGGTGCATTTAATCATAAACCTTATAACCTTGGTTGGGGACATCATTTCTGTAATGTTGTAGTAAAAGACTCTGGTATATATCCTACTCTAGAATGGATGCAAAGCGTTCTAGATGCAAACAAAGAAAATGGATTCTTTTAAACTCTAGCAAAAAATTAGGAAAGTCGGATTATTTTCCGACTTTCCCTTTTGCAAAATATTCTACGCTCTGCATCTTATCTGCCGCATAGTTACTCCATTTTTCTTCTATTTCAAACAATATACTTTTTCTCTCAAGTTCTAATGCTGCAACTCCTGTTGAACCTGAGCCTGCAAAGCAATCTAACACAATATCTCCAGGATAAGTTGTTGCATTGATGGCATGTTTTAATAAATCAACTGGCTTTTCTGCTGGATGTTTTCCACGATATTGCCGAACATTTTCAAATGTCCATACATCAGTAAATTCCACGTCTTTATTTACATTAAATGGTCTTATAATATCCTCAAAATCAGGAATGTCTTCTACTCCCGCCCCTGTTAACGCAGCCTTTATTTTTTCATATTGTTCTCTGCTCGGAATATTTCTCCCTGCTTCCCAATTTGCAACTGCTCCACCATGATTTACTTTTCCATATGCCCCCGTAATTTCTGCTAGTTTTATTGTAGACATCTTAACACTTTTCCTCCAAGCAGTTAATTGGCTTCCAAAATAACTTTTAAAAAGATTTCCGTCTACTGCATTTTCCATAAAAATAATTCTTTCAGAATGTGGATACCACTGTCTTAATGATTCCTTTTTCATTTTTTGTTTCCAGCCATCATATCCTGGAGCGTTAGGTTTAGTCCACGTAATTTCCGATAAAATATTAAAGTACTGTGAAAACATTATTTGTAATTGAGCCGACATAGCTGTCGAACAAAAACAAAAAATACTTCCATTGTGCTTCAGTACCCGTTTCCACTCAATTGCATACTTTTTCATCCACTCAATATAATCTGAATCTTTTGAAAAGCTTGTATCGCCTACAATATTACGTTTTTTAGTGGAATGATATGGTGGATCCGTTAAAATCAAAGCAATTGAATGATCCGGCACTTTATTTAGCAACTCTAAAGAATCTCCATTAACAACAATACTTGATTCTGTCCCCAAATCAATATCATAAAATTTTTCTTTTATATCTCCAAAAATTTTTTCTTTTTCCATTTTGGCAATCTCCAAATTCCATAAATTATATACAGCCATACTATGAGATCCGAATCAAAAGGTCAAAAGCCGTTCATGCTTGCACCACAATAAGGTATCTAAATTGTCCGCTCAAACATGAGAAGTATTAATTCACACGATAAATCTGCGCTTTCCAAATGTTTTAAGATTACGGTAGCTCCGGAGCAATTCATAAATGTCAAGTTAAAGATGAAATAGCTTTTCCTCCTAATATCGTACTATATAATTTTCTATTATTTTTCTTAATTTATGCACTTGGTTATTATAACAAAGCAATTCCCTCATATCAATGATTTTCTATAATCGTAATCAGACATAAATATGAATGTTTCATAGATTATCTCCTCCGCACATGCCCGGATATTATTCATTTTCCCAACCCATACCATCTGATCCTGCATCTTCAGTTCTTCTGTCACTCCCTGCTTTTCTTTCATCTGCTCCACCAGTCTGTCCATCATCTGATTACACTTCTCGTCAATCTGATGCAGATGTTCATTTAACTTTCCAGCAAGTACCAACTCCAGATATAATCCCTTCCGATGCTCCTGCAAATATGTTTTTCTCAACATTCCATACTTTCCAATCGGATACTCTGTCTCTTCCGGGAGGTACAGGTCTGGATAATACAGACCGTCCTCTCCTAAAGTATAACTGATTCCATTTTCTCCCATAATGTGTTTCTCCATGATTGTCCTCCTATCTTGCTCCCCGATTTTTGTTCTGACTACGGGTATGCTGTTTATTTTTCTGTTCATTCTGTATTTCTTGTTTCTTTTCAGCCAGCTTCGCCCTAATACCATGTGCTACTGGCTCTTTTCCTGTTTCTTTCTTCCATTTTTCTATTGCAGTTCGATATTGGCTATACTCAGATTGAGAATCCTTAAAATCTTTTAAAAATTCCTGTACACTTCTATATCCGATTTTCTGTACAATCCTTGGAAGGTAATCTTTCATATCTCTGATCTGACTTTTCAGTTCATCAATTTCTTTCTGCCATTCTTTTTTCTTTCTTCCTTTAAACCATCCCGTGACCTCTGACAGTTCTTTCTTCTTTGCAGAAAGCTGTTTTTGTTTCTGTTGAATTGCACCGTTTTGATCTTCCAGTTCTTTATTCACTTTAAATAGTTTCGGATACTTTGATGCAAGCCTCGTCATTTTAGGTTGTTCCGGTTCTGCCTTTTCTTCTTTTGTTGTCTTGACTGCTGCCGTGCTATTTTCAGCAACATGCTCTTGGTGTTCGGCTTCCGTTCGCTCTGTCTGTGCCACACTTGTCTGCTCCGGCACTTCCCTGGGCTTCTTAAACAGCACACTTGCTATCAAAAACTCCAATGCCTCGACCGCCACTGTTACAACTCTGGAAAATAATCGTGGTCTGTTTCCACGCCGGGCAATTGATTCCCTGATCGGCTCCGTGATTTCTTTCCGCTTCACTTCCATTATCTTCGGTTCCGGCACTCCACTAATCAATGCCATATCAACAGCTCTGTTCCATTCTCGGCGTTTTTGATTATCCGCTTCTATTTCCTGTGCCTTCGGATTATTTTTTCCGATTTTCTTTGTTGCAAGATACACTCTGCCACGCTCAAATACCTGCAACTTCTGGCTCTCGTCCTGCACATAAATATTGATTAAATCTGTATAAGAATGCTTTACCTCATCCAGAAACGAATTACTTTTGAAGCGTTCCTCTTTCACTGTAAACAATTTTTTCTCATATACTTCACCTTTTTTCACGATACTGCAGCCTTCTCGTATCTCACCATCTTCTCCCAATATCTCTTTCTTGGTTCGGACATGCTTTCCATTTTCATCATAAAACATATTTCTGCCGGCAATCTTAATGATTGGTTCATCCAGTAGTTTCCGTTCTGCAAATATCAAATGAATGTGATAATTGGTCTTTCTTTTATTGTGGTGCAAAGCAACAATACACTCTGTTCCATAATTCTGTTTAAAATGATTTGTAAAAAGCTGCAGCAATCTATCCGGCTGATATTCTGTAAAACTCTCTGGCAAAGCAATGATCAGTTCTCTTGCCTCAATACATTTTCCTTCTGTTCCACTTTTTGCAAATTCTTCCTGATTACATTTTGCAAGTTCCTGCCAGAATTTCCGTTCTGTGGTTTCATAAACTGCATAGAGGTTTTCCTGTTTTGCATGACTGGATATATAAGTGATCCTGCCTTTTACATTGCTTAGTTTTGTCATTTGAATAAATGAATTTCTTCCGATAGGCGCTCCCTCCTTGTCTTCGGCAAAATAAATTCCGCCATTTCATTTGTGAGTGGATGCATCGGCATCCGTTTACGAACT
>JAGZJD010000134.1 GCA_018365895.1 Lachnospiraceae bacterium
TGCTCCAAATTTGTACAGAGTGCGAAATATTGTGTCAAGCTTATGCAGATAAGTGTCAGCAAGTCCAGAGCTTAAAAGCTGGTTTTGCCATTCTATAATATGCCTCTCTGTAAGTTCGCTGATGGGTAAATCAGAAAAATAAGGGTTAATGTGATTCTTAAAGGCGTTTTTGTATGCACTAATTGTAGTATAACGTCTTCTGGGTGTGATTTCACGCAGAAAGTCCTCTGTTATTGTGCCTATAGTTGTTTTATTATCGTACTTATGGGAGGAAACGAAATGGCTCTCCCATTCTTTGGCATCCTTTTTCTTCTGGAAACCTCTCTTCATCTTTTGTTTTTTCTGGCCTTGCCAGTCGGTATAGTTAAATTTACAGTACCAGGTCTTTGTTTTTTCGTCAAAATATGCTGGCATAATATCCTCCGTTTTGGCCGGGGGCGGTGGCTTAAAAACGAAGGTTGACGAATTTTTATGTATGACATATAATATACTTAACAAGGGAGCCGGAAGGTGAGTGCAAGTCACCCGTCCCGGCGAATAAGCTTTGAACTATTAAGGAATAGCCGTCTACTTTTCTCAGGAGCAGGACGGCTATTTCTTATGTGTAAGATTCAGAATTGCAACGATCAATAAGGCAACGCTTACGATTAGGTTTAATTCCTCATATGTACTCATAATAATCACCGCCTTCCGTAAGGTCTCGGAATGGGTGAGAACACGTCCCCCGGCTTCCCGGGTAAGCATATTATATTGTCAAGGTAACGTAAAAAGACCCCGTATTTCTACGAGATCTGATTTGATGCTTTTAAAGCGATATTATTATAAAAGATAAGTTATTTAGCCGGGTGGCACTCCGGCATCTCTTTAAGACCACTAGGGCGTGATAGCTGCCTGTTCTATCCTTAAATAACTTATCTTCATAACCATATTATTTCTTTCTGTAGAAATATATTACAACAGAATAGAAAATTTGTCAAATCAGACTTTCCAAGCTCTTCCTTGCTTTATGTAGTTGAGCAGCTGAGATTCACGAAGAGGGTACATGGTTCTGTATGCCAGTTTGCCATCTGCAGATAGGCGGACAGCAACAGATATATGGTCTGTGAATCTGCAAATAAAAGAAATACTATCTTTATTAGGATGAATACTGATAAAATCCGGGTGTTGGATAATATCAGGAATTTGTTCAAAACATAATTCGTATTCTTCCTCAGAAGCAAAATCTTTCTTATGCCGTTCTGTGTGTTTGATACGGTCTTTCCAAAATAAGATATCGGTATCAGAAGAAAGTTGCAATTCAAATTCTGGAAATTTTTCAAGAATGGAATCAATAATGTATTGTGGAATGTGACCTACAGATACATAGTTCAAACCGTTATCAAACATATCAGTATTTAGTTTTGAAACTCTTTTAATGGTAAGGCACCTCTTTTCTATGTGCATTAAATTCTAACGGTTCCCTGGGTCAGTATATTTTATATTGTCATGGTACAGGCTCAGAATTGAGGGGCTTGTTCAGTATAATCTGATTTTTCTTGCTTTGTATTAAAGTTTATAAGTTATTGCTGGGTTATTTTCTGGGGTGATTAGATTTTTATCCGCACTGTAAAAGGAATTATATTCAGGAAGAGTTTTTTCAATCCATAATCTATAGACATCTTCGTCAATAACGCCACTTTTGAATAGGTCGAACATTTTTTTCCATTTTTTTAATGCATCATTAATACGTGTATCATTAATATATAGCATCATAACATCTTTGTAATTTTCCACCTCAAAAGGGAAAATAGCATCGTTGTTTAAAAACTTACAAAAACTTGAATTTAATTCAACGCCATCTACGAAACCTAATTCAAAAATCAAACGTAAAATATCAGCATAAGTATCTAAATCAATCTTCTTGTTACTTGTGTTAGAAAAACCACAAAGCCAATCAATAGAAGCATTGTGTCTCTCAGCTATTTTAATCAATACGTCAATAGGGGGTTTGTTTACTGCTTTTTCATAAGCGGAATAAGTTTGTGGTTTTAAGTCGAGCGATTTAGAAAAATCTGCTATCGTCAAGTTTAACGATTCACGCAATTCTTTCAAGCGAGATGCTAACACTTTTGTCTTTTCAGTATTGTCTTTATCTATGTCTATCATGTAATTAAGCCACCTTTCAATATGACTAATTTTTCTTTTATAATAATTTCCATTAAGGTAATCAATTTTTTATCCTTTTTCATTTTAATAAAAAACGCAATCCTAATTTATCGAATGTTTGTTAAAAAAACGATTCTATCAATAAATATAATTATTTTATTATAGAATAACATAGATAATGACAAAAAACAACGAAAAATTGTTTGCAAGTGTAAAAACAAAAATATCGCATTTTATGTTGACATATAACATTTTGAATGTTATTCTAAATTTAAAAGGAGGTATCTTATGAGGATAGATAGAATTAAATTCACAGTGTTATTAACAACCAAAGATTTAACATTATCAAATCTTGCCACAATGTCTGGCGTGTCAAGGACAACACTTAGCTCTATCAAACAAGGTAAAAGATGTAGTGTAGAAACTGCAAAAAAAATTGCAAAAGCATTAAACGTTGATGTAACTGAAATTTTAGAAGACTAAAGCGCCGGGGGCGGTGGCTTAGAGACGAAAGGAGTGAGAGCATGAAGAAGCAGTATTTAACAGCCAAGGAAGTAGCAGAAGCTGTTGGCGTTTCCATAGGCAAAGCCTATGGTCTGATTCGGGAAATGAATGCGGAGCTAAAAGAAAAAGGATACATTGTTATATCTGGCAAAGTTCCCATTTCATTTTTTCAAAAAAAATATTACGGATTTAAGGAGGCAGAACCTGAGATAAATGACAGTCAAAGAGTATCGTAGACAGTTAATACAGAAGGCAAAAGATAGAGCAAACTGGACGCCGGAATTGTTTGAAGAATACAAGGAAGCCTGCTTACGATTGGAAGGAAATTGTATTTTCAATGAACTGAGGCAGGAGTTGCCGAAAAGTACATACGAGGAATTTGACGAGGAATATTGCGAATATATCCGGCCTGGACATAGCCAAAAGAAAAAAGAAAGAGGTGAAAAAGAATGGCTTTCAAAGAAAATACAACTACTTCAGAAAAGGCGGCAACTCTTATTAAAGAGACAGAAAATATTAATGCAGAACTTGCAGAAATAGATCGTCAGCTTGCTGAAATGGAGAATAGTCCAGATAAGCCGGAGGTATTAGGTCACATAAGTCACATAAGTCACGCAGGTAAAAATGACAATATTGGTATTTTTGGTATTTTTGATCCTATGGTTCAAAAACAAGAAAAACTGTTACCAGAGTTTCCTATAGAGTGTTTTCCAGATGTTATAAAAGACTACACCAAAGGGATAGCTGATACACTTCAAGTACCTGTGGATATGGAGGCCACAATGGTCTTAGACACGATGGCCTTATGTGTTCAAGGTAAGTTCCAGATAGACATTAAACCTGGATGGGTTGAACCTTTGAATCTATATACCGTAGCAATAGGTAGACCATCAGAACGTAAGAGCCCAGCGTTAAAGGAAGCGACACAGCCAGTATATGACTACATGCAGGAAGAGAATGAAAGAAGACTCCCCCAGATAAAGGAATATGGGTTAAAAAAGAAAATTATTCAGGGAAGGTTAAAGACTGTACAGGATAACCTATCAAAGAAAGATAATCCTACGTGTACATTACAGGATGCTCTTATCTGTCAACAGGATTTGGAAGTTCTTGAAAAAGAGGAAGTAAAGCCAGTACAGCTTATAGTTGATGATATTACACCAGAGGCACTTGCAAGAGTAATGAAGGATAATAATGAAAGAATGGCAATCATATCTGCTGAGGGTGGTGTGTTTGGCATAATGGCAGGAAGATATAGTCAGTTTCCGAATATTGATATATTTCTAAAGGCTTATTCAGGTGAACCTTATTCCTCTGTACGAGTAGGACGAGAGAGTGTAGAAATGAGAAAACCTTTATTGACTTTAGGCTTGGCAGTACAACCAAAGGTCATTGCAGATATCATGGATAATAAAGATTTCAGAGGGCGTGGTCTATTAGCTAGATTCTTATACTGTATGCCAAACACGAAGATAGGAAAAAGAACATATAGACTTAATACTATTAATATTAAAGTAAAGAAAGAATATGAGAATCTATGTAAGGAGCTTCTTAGTATTCCTGATCTTGATGGATTTATAGAACGCACTATTAAATTAAGTGATAATGCAGATAAGCTTGCAGAGGATTTCTTCTACTGGATAGAAGAAAGATTAGTTGATGAATTAGAAGTTATAGAAGATTGGGCTGGAAAGCTTCATGGAAATACTATGAGGATAGCTGGTATATTACATGTAGTAAAGTAT
>JAGZJD010000135.1 GCA_018365895.1 Lachnospiraceae bacterium
CAAAGAGCGAATCGTAAGAAGGTCCGTCAGTGTCTGTGTCGGATGCTGATGTCCACCGTCGCCGGCGTTGATTACCGGAATTGTGGAATGCTTACATGCAACCATCGGCGCGCCTTCTTTTGGATGACGCATGGCACAGATATCTGCATAGCAGGATGTCATGCGGATAGTGTCAGATACGCTTTCTCCTTTTGCAGCAGAGCTGGAATCAGCAGAAGAAAAACCTAGAACGTTACCTCCAAGATTGAACATTGCCGCCTCATGGCTTAAACGGGTACGTGTACTAGGTTCATAAAATAAAGTTGCCAGTGTTTTTCCCTCACAGGCATGTGCATATTTTGCACGGTTGACTTCGATATCATTAGCCAGATCCATCAATTTATCCAGTTCTTCCACGGAAAAATCCAGTGGACTCATCAAGTGTCTCATAAAAAACCTCCTCTTTACATTGCAGCGTCTCTACAAATTCTTCATATATCATATACTAAACAGGGGAGATTTTCAACGCCTTGACAAAATTTTTTCAAAGAAGAGTCCGGCGCCAAACCAATAGGGAGCATAGTCCAGTCGGATCAGCCCGTTAATATTTAACGGAGCATGACTGTAATCCCATGGACAGGCGTTGTATTTCTTTAGAAAAGATCCTGTGAGGTATTCGCCGAAAAAAATGCAGCACGTATATACACTGCCGCGCAAGAGCACGCTCTTGCCTTTTAAAGCGTGACAGACAGGTGTCAGTAAAGATGCCATTCCATAGATTGGAAACATCCAGATAGATGTATTTCCCGTTAATTTCGGATTTTCATTTTTTAATGAATGAAGACCGGTGAACAAGATTTCCATACACCAGCCACAGGTTCCGCAAGTTAAAAATTTATTCTTCATATAGGAGAGTATGGGCCGGAATAGTAGATTTTATGCAAAAAATGTATTATAATGCAACAAGACCGAATAAAGAAGGAGACGATATTATTGGAAACATTAGAGGAACTGAGAGTAAGGTTAGATGAAATTGACGATCAGATTGTAAATTTATACGAACAGCGTATGGAAATCTGTGCCCATGTGGGTGAATATAAGATTCAGACAGGGAAAAAGGTGCTGGACAGACAGAGAGAAAAAGAGAAATTGGAGAACGTAGCCGGTAAGGCTTCTAATCCATTCAATAAAAAAGGAGTTACAGAGCTGTATGAACAATTAATGTCCATGAGCCGGAAGCTTCAATACGAACAGCTTGTACAGGCAGGGGCACTTGGAAGATTGCCGTTTATTCAGGTGGATTCACTGGACGCTGATCAGGCAAGAGTTGTATTTCCCGGAACAGAAGGAGCTTACAGTGAAGCGGCAATGAAGCGTTATTTCGGTGAAAACTGCAACAGCTTCTATGTGAGAACTTTCCGTGAGGCGATGGAAGCCATTGAGGATGGCGCGGCAGATTTTGCTGTTCTTCCAATTGAAAATTCCACAGCAGGTGCAGTGGACGAGATGTATGATCTGTTGGTTGAATTTGAAAATTATATTGTAGGTGAAACGGTGATTCCGATTCGCCATACACTGTCCGGCCTTCCGGGCGCTTCTCTTAAAGACGTTAAGACCGTGTATTCCAAAGGTGTGGCGCTTATGCAGGCAACACATTTTCTGGATGCCCACAGCAGCTGGCAGAGAATCAATGTGGCAAATACTGCGATCGCGGCAAAGAAGGTGGTAGAGGATCAGGACCCTTCCCAGGCGGCAGTGTGCAGCGCGTACGCAGCAAAGGTTCACGGTCTTCAGGTACTTGTAGACAATATTAATGATAACGAACATAATTCTACACGTTTTATCGTAGTGACCAACCAGAAAATCTTCCTGAAACATGCCACGAAGATCAGTATCTGTCTGGAGGTATCCCATGAAAGCGGCTCATTGTACCGTGTGTTGTCACATTTTATTTACAATGATCTGAACATGACAAAGATAGAATCAAGGCCTATAGAAGGAAGAGACTGGGAATACCGGTTTTTCATTGATTTTGAAGGAAATATGGCAGACGGAGCAGTAAAA
This sequence comes from Lachnospiraceae bacterium, assembly GCA_018365895.1. The sequence goes on from JAGZJD010000135.1 coordinate 2,044, forward strand.
AATGCAATCCGGGGACTGCGGGAAGAATGTAGAAATCTTCGGATACTGGGTAATTATTAGAAGAACAGACAAGAGAAAACAGAAAGGATGAGACGGTGATGAGAACGAATGAATTGATGTTATATAAACATATAGAAAATGGCCGGATTCTGGAAGACATGACATTTCTTATGGATCACTTTGATAATGAGTATTATAATGCAGAGCACTTGAAAGGTCTCTTGTTTGAGGTGGTCAATGAACTGTTGGAAATGACAGTCAGTCATGGGTTTGAAGGAAATCTGTGGCATAACTATCTGACATACCTGCTTGCTACCCATGAAAATGCTTACAGTACCTCCTGCGAGATTACCGGAGAGGTAGAAGGAAGCATTAATTTTGCAGCACTTCATGATTTCGTTATTTTTAAAGAATTATTCGATTATGATTTTACATCTATGGAAGAAGCGCTGGGAGCGGACTGCCTTGATATGATTCGGCATTATGAGGGGACAAGTGGTCACGGGAAGGTGTTTAACAAGCGTATTCGTGACCGAATCTGTGAGCTTAGCAGACATCTTGCAAGCAGTGCCTCACCAGAACAATTCAAAGAGATCGTGACCGGATTTTACAAGGAATTCGGTGTGGGAAAGCTTGGCCTTCATAAGGCGTTTCGCATAGAACATACAGAAGAAGGAGCCAGAATCGTTCCGATTACCAAGATTGCACATGTACACCTTGATGATCTTGTAGGTTATGAGCTTGCGAAGAAAAAACTGATAGATAATACAGAGGCGTTCGTTGCAGGAAAGCGGGCAAATAACTGTCTGTTGTTTGGTGATGCGGGAACCGGAAAATCGACATCGATCAAAGCAATCCTGAATCAATATTACGATCAGGGACTTCGTATGATTGAAGTGTACAAACATCAGTTTCAAGATCTGAACGACATCATTGCACAGATAAAAAACAGAAATTACAAATTTATCATCTATATGGACGATCTGTCTTTTGAGGAGTTTGAGATTGAATATAAGTATTTAAAGGCTGTCATCGAAGGCGGTCTGGAACGAAAACCGGATAATATTCTGATCTATGCAACTTCAAATCGAAGACATCTGATCCGAGAAACCTTCCGTGATAAGGAAGACCGGGATGAAGAACTTCATACAAATGATACCGTACAGGAAAAACTGTCGCTGGTTGCAAGATTCGGTGTGACTATTTACTTCGGAAAGCCTGCAAAGAAAGAATTCCAGGAGATTGTCAAAACACTTGCACAGAGAAATGAACTTGCCATTCCGGAGGAGGAACTTCTGCTGGAAGCAAATAAGTGGGAATTAAGCCACGGCGGGCTGTCCGGAAGAACTGCGCAGCAATTTATCGATTATCTGATGGGAACGAGATAGAAAGAACATGAAGAAAGATTTGACACAAGGGAAGGTACAAAAGACACTGCTTGTATTTGCAGGTCCCATGATTGTCGGGAACCTGCTTCAGCAGTGTTATAATATTGCAGACACACTGATTGTGGGAAGATATCTGGGGGCAGGAGCGCTGGCGGCTGTAGGAACAGCATATAGTCTCATGACCTTTTTAACTTCCATCTTAATTGGACTATGTATGGGGTGTGGAAGTATCTTCTCTTATTATTATGGGAAAAAAGATGACAGGAAGATGCAAGAGAGTATGTTTACCTCTTTCTTATTCGTAGGTGTGATTGCTGTTGTTATGAACGTAATTGTATTTGCGGGGGTTGATGTTATCTTAAAGATGCTTCAGATTCCGGCAGATATATATGGGATTATGAAAGAATATACATGGGCGGTATTCTGGGGAATCTTTTTCGTATTTCTCTATAATTTTTTTGCATTTCTTCTCCGGGCAGTAGGAAATTCCCTGACTCCGTTATTGTTCCTTGGCGCGGCATCTGTCTTAAATATTGTGCTGGATCTACTCTTCGTTGTGAGCTTTGATATGGGCGTTTCCGGCGCGGCGTGGGCAACTGTATCGGCTCAGATACTGGCAGGTATCGGCATTGCAGTATATACGTGGGTGAAAGAACCAAGTCTTCGGTTCTTCCGCGTGAATAAGAGAGAATTTTCCGGTGAAAAATGGCGGAGAGTGAAAGCTTCTTTGCCGGAAGTGATGCGCTTCTCGCTGGCAGCCAGTATCCAACAGTCGGTCATGAATTTTGGAATCTTAATGATCCAGGGGCTGGTGAACAGCTTCGGAACTTCCGTTATGGCAGCATTCGCTGCGGCAATCAAAATTGATTCGTTTGCCTATATGCCGGCGCAGGAATTCAGCAATTCCTTCTCCATCTTTACTTCCCAGAATTCCGGGGCAGGAGATAAAAAAAGAGT
>JAGZJD010000136.1 GCA_018365895.1 Lachnospiraceae bacterium
GCGAACCGGATTGCCTCTCACTTCTTACTTTCTTGGAAATGAAGACATAAATAAAATGCTAAGTCACAGGTTCTAACCTATGGCTTAGCACTATTTTTTACTTTAACTTCAAAAGACAGATTTCATCTAAATATGTCAACCACTACTTAAATTCAAGCATGACAAACGCATGAATGATTTTTCCCTATATTTACATCCTGTCCTTTTTAAGAATTTAACACTTCTTCTAAATGTTTAATTGAGCGCAACCCAGATACTTAAACTCCATTTTCTAATAATATTTCTCTTTCTGTATCCCATCTTTCTCCAGAGTTTTCTTCTCCATAACAATACTTTTCACCCCCTCCCATTCTTTCTTTTGTCCCAGCCAGCCTATATTCTCTGTCTGATAATACTCCCTCGTCTCTAGTGTGACGCACTTTTCTTTGCTGACGTTTGTCTTCATATCAGAAAATGGGGTGTTCACAATTTATTTACTCATGCGTTTATCTTGATAGGAGAAAAATAAGACTAGTCATCCTCTAAACAATCTGCTACAATCATTTTATAGAATTCCTCTGCACACGGAGGAGTAAAATGGGAAAAAAGCAACGTTTAAAGGAACTCACAATCAAGGACAATTTTATGTTTGGCGCAGTGATGATGGATGAAGACAATTGCAAGGGACTTTTAGAGAGAGTCTTAGAACTGCCGATTGAACGAGTGGAAATCAGCAGGGAAAAAAGCATTATATATCATCCTGAGTATAAGGGCGTCCGCTTAGATGTCTACGCAAAAGATGAAAGCCAGACACGTTATAACGTGGAGATGCAGGTGGAGAAGAAACCGGCGCTTGGAAAGCGTAGCCGCTATTACCAAAGCCAAATGGACATGGAGATGCTGCTTGCCGGAGAAGATTACGCAGAACTTCCAAATACTTATGTCATTTTTATATGCGACTTTGACCCATTTGGAAAGGGCAAGTATCGCTATACATTTCAAACCACATGTAGAGAATCTCCGAAAGCAGACTTGGAAGACGGTAGAACAATTGTGTTCTTGAATGCTCATGGAAAGAATGAAAGTGAAGTTCCGAAAGAGTTGGTAACATTTCTAAACTATGTGAAAGAAGATCTTGCGGGGAGTGAAAAAGAATTTCACGACCCATATGTGGAACAACTACAGAAGTTTGTCCGCAACATCAAGAAAAGCAGGGAGATGGAGGAACGCTTTATGATTTTTGAAGAGATGCTGAAAGAAGAACGCGCAGCCGGACGTGAAGAGGGCATTGTGACTGGACGTGCAGAAGGTCTTATACAGGGAAAAATAGAAACTGCAAGAGAAACCTTACTTCTGTTCTTGCAGTCTTTTGGTGCAGTTTCCAAAGAGCTGTCTGAACAGATTCAGAAGCAAGAGAATCTAGAAACATTGAAGCAATGGACACAGATAGCGTTTCAATCCAAATCTTTAGAAGAATTTACAGAAAAGATAAAGTAAGTATCTGTTTCTAGTCATATGGAAATCTAACTTCTCACGGTTTTAGCTGTTCTTGCTGAGACCGTGGAGAAATCGTAACAAATCAATGCCGTTTCAGGCAAATATTCAGAGAAAAAGCAGAGGAATTCTATATACAAATAATAAAAATGACGCCACCTCTCTCAAAAGATGAACGCCATTTTTCCACTTTATTTCGAACCTTTTCTTGCCAACACAACTCCCACTGTCTTAATCAGTATCTTCAAATCTGAAGCCAATCTCCAATTTGATATATACTCTGTATCTAACCTTACAACTTCCTCAAAATCAGTAATATCGCTGCGACCGCTCACTTGCCATAGACCGGTAAGACCTGGTTTAATAGATACTCTTCGCCTATGGTGAAGCTCATACTGCTCATACTCATCAACAGTAGGCGGTCTTGTCCCGACAAGACTCATATCTCCCTTTAGCACATTCCAAAATTGAGGAAACTCGTCCAAGCTACTGTCACGCAGAAAATGACCAAATGGGAATATTCTTGGATCATTATCCATCTTAAACATAAACCCTTCCATCTGATTATGTTTCATCAATTCTTTCTTTCGCTCTTCCGCATCCATGTACATAGATCGGAATTTATATATCTTGAACTTTCGTCCATTTCGCCCAATTCGCCACTGTGAAAAGAATACAGGTCCCGGACTTTGCTTCTTAATAATTGGTGCAACAAACAAGAATATAATTCCCATCATCACCACTCCAACCAGTCCGCCACAAATATCAAGCATACGTTTCATCAAGAGCTGTCTGGCAGTAGCCGACTTAAATGTCATTGTCAGTACAGTCTCTCCCGCAAAGTCCTCCATGCATTTATATCCTGCTATCCCTTTCGTCTCAAGCAGATTAATATGCACAGTCACTCCTGCCTCAATATACTTTTCAACTTCACTTTCCAACTTTACCTCTCTGCTCGTGTTGATATAAATCTCATCTACTACATGACCAGTGATATATGAAAGTACTTCTGTTTCTTTTCCAATAACAGGAACCCCCGCGATTGTCTTCGTACCACTATATGCTCCTACAATTGCAATTCCGATCGGATAGATTCCGGCATATGCGTGCTCTTTAAGCTGCTTCACGTTCTCTTCAGCCTGCTCCTCTGTCGTAATAATCAAAACAGCCCTCGCTTTACTTGCCTGTTTTTTCTTTAAATATGTTTTTAACCCAATACGTGCTATGTAATCAAGGATAATTCCAAGCCACCACAAGTGAAAAATAGTCAATCTTGAATATGTATCAGAATTTTTCACAAGGAACAAATAAATAATCAAAAATCCGCTGCTCAGACTGACATACTTTACCGTTTCCTTAAATTCGATAAAGTATCCTCTCCGCAGCACACCACTATATCCTTCCAAGAAAAACCCAACACAAATTCCAATAAGAATAAGCACTATGCTCAATCTAGTATATTCTTTATTCAAATATAGCCATCCGGTTTCCATTCTCAGCAGATAGCCTATATTAAATGCTATCTGCAATATAAGAATATCAAGCACTATGAAATCAAAGTGCTTCATCCAACTTGTTTTTTCTTCCTTATACACTTCACTCACCCATTTTTATAAATATCGCATATTTTTTTTATTTCATCATATACTATAACTAGTTCATATCTTTCAAGGAGGTGTTTATGATTACTTTATTTTTTATTTGTCTATTGTTACTATGTTTTCTCTGCTGGTGTATTGTACACGTGCAGACAAGCTATGATCGTGAAATCAGCGATAAAGAACAGCTGGATTTTATCAAAAATCATCCGTCATAATTATTTATCTTTGATCTCACTGTGAAGTTCTTGTAATGATCTTACTTCACCACATCCTGGTTTCTTCAATGACTGAATACCACTTATAGTTGCTTTCGCTGCCGCCATTGTTGTCATATATGGCACTTTTTTCTTAATTGCAGCTTTACGTAAATAACTATCATCTACATTTCTGTCTTTTCCAATCGGAGTATTTACAATCAAATCAATCTTTCCATTTGTAATCAGGTCAAGGATGTTTGGTCTTCCTTCCTGCAGTTTATTTACGAGTTCTACTTCGATTCCCGCATCCTGAATCAATTTTCCTGTATGCTTAGATGCAAGAATCTTGAATCCTGTCTCCGCGAAGTCTCTTGCCAGGTCAACTACTTCGTCTTTATCTTTATCATTTACAGTAATAAGCACTGTTCCTTCCAATGGAAGTTTTGTCTGTGTTGCTTCCTGCGCCTTAAAGAATGCTTCCCCATAAAATCTGGAAAGTCCAAGTACTTCACCCGTTGAACGCATCTCAGGTCCAAGTACAGGGTCCACTTCCTGGAACATATTGAATGGGAATACAGCTTCTTTTACTCCATAGTAAGGAATATCCTGTTCTTTCAATTCCGGTACCGGAGATTTTCTTCCAGTCAGTTCACTTGTCACAATATCAATTGCAAGCGGCACCATTCTGACATTACATACTTTTGATACAAGCGGCACAGTTCTAGATGCTCTCGGGTTCGCCTCAAGCACATATACCTTCCCGTTTTCAATTGCGTACTGCATGTTCATAAGACCTTTAACATGCATTTCTTCTGCAATTCTTCTTGTATATTCTTTAATTGTTTTTACATTTTCCTCAGAAATATATTTTGACGGAATGATACAAGCAGAGTCCCCTGAATGCACTCCTGCAAGCTCGATATGTTCCATTACTGCCGGTACAAATGCATGTGTTCCGTCACTGATTGCATCCGCCTCACACTCTGTTGCGTGTCCTAAGAAACGGTCGATCAAAATCGGACGATCCGGCGTCACACCAACTGCAGCATTCATGTATCCAACCCTGCTTTCTGCATCGTATACAACTTCCATTCCACGTCCACCAAGTACATA
>JAGZJD010000027.1 GCA_018365895.1 Lachnospiraceae bacterium
TAATAACACCGACTCTTAAGCCATGAGGATTAACTTTCTGTCCCATGATTGCCCTCCTTATCTTTCATTCAGCACAAGTGTAATGTGGCTCATTCTCTTTTCGATTCTGTAAGCTCTGCCCTGTGCTCTCGGTCTGATTCTCTTCATTGTTGGTCCTTTATTTGCATAGCATTCTTCAATATAAAGGTTCTCAGCGTTCATACCGTTATTGTTTTCAGCGTTAGCGATTGCTGATTCTAATAATTTCTTTATAATACTTGAAGCATATCTTGGGTTGTATGTTAAAATACCAAGTGCTGTTGTTACATCCTTACCTCTGATGGCATCCAATACGAAACATGCTTTCTGAACAGATACTCTTGCGTAAGATAACTTAGCTGATGGTCTGTTGTCTTTCTGAGCATTTCTCTCTCTCTTGATTTGGGATCTATGTCCTTTAGCCATGGATGAAACCTCCTTTCGAATACGTTATCTATTATCTAACTCTTGATTTCTTTTCGTCTTTTCCGTGTCCTCTATATGTTCTTGTAGCAACGAACTCTCCGAGTTTGTGGCCTACCATATCTTCTGTAACATATACCGGAACGTGTTTTCTTCCGTCGTGAACAGCGATTGTATGTCCAACGAATGAAGGGAAGATTGTTGAACGACGTGACCATGTCTTAATAACTGATTTATCACCTGCAGCGTTCATAGCATCTACTTTTTTCAGTAAGCTTGCATCTGCAAATGGTCCTTTCTTCAGTGAACGAGCCATTAGGTTTTACCTCCTTGAAATGAATTATTTAATACCTTTTCCGTCTCTTCTTCTTACGATTAATTTGTTAGAAGATTTGTTTTTCTTTCTTGTCTTGAGACCAAGTGCAGGTTTGCCCCAAGGTGTACATGGACCCGGACGTCCGATTCCACATTTACCTTCACCACCACCGTGCGGATGGTCATTAGGGTTCATAACAGAACCACGAACTGTTGGGCGGATACCCATGTGACGTTTACGTCCTGCTTTACCTACGTTGATCAGGTTGTGTTCGCCGTTACCAACTACACCGATAGATGCGCGGCATACAAGCGGAACCATTCTCATTTCACCAGATGGTAATCTAAGTGTTGCGTATTTTCCTTCTTTAGCCATTAACTGAGCACTGTTTCCAGCCGAACGAACAAGCTGTCCACCGCGTCCCGGATAAAGTTCAATGTTATGAATCTGTGTACCAACCGGGATTTCAGAAAGCGGCAGGCAGTTTCCTACTCTAACTTCTGCTTCCGGTCCATTCATAACTTTCATACCGTCTGTTAATCCGTGTGGAGCTAAGATGTATGCTTTTTCTCCATCAGCATAGCAGATCAGTGCGATGTTAGCTGTTCTGTTTGGATCGTATTCGATTCCGATTACTGTAGCCGGAACTCCGTCTTTATTTCTCTTGAAATCGATTACTCTGTATTTTCTCTTTTCTCCGCCTCCGCGGTGTCTTACTGTAATTTTACCCTGTGCATTACGACCAGCTGTTTTCTTCAGAGAAACTACTAATGATTTCTCTGGAGTTGTCTTTGTGATTTCTGCGAAATCAGAGCTTGTCATATGTCTTCTGGAAGGTGTGTAAGGGCTATATGTTTTAATTCCCATTACTGTCTCTCCTTTCAACTTCTAATTATTCGTTTCACGGATTTGCACCGTATATAGTTCCAATTCTATTCGCGGACTATTTCTTACAGTCCTTCGAAGATTTCGATATCTGCGCTGTCAGCTGTTAACTGAACGATCGCTTTCTTTGTCTTAGCTGTTTTTCCAACTGTCATTCCACGTCTTTTGGATTTTCCATCCATATTCATTGTGTGAACACTTGCAACTTTTGTTCCTGCGAACATTTTTTCAACAGCTTCTTTTACCTGATTTTTTGTTGCTTCTGTGTGTACTAAGAAAGTATATTTCTTTTCACCCATAAGCTCCATGCTCTTCTCAGTGATAACTGGTTTGAGGATTACGTCATAATATTTAATGTTTGCCATTATGCATACACCTCCTCGATTTTTTCAACAGCTGCCTTTGTAGCGATAACTGTGTTATATTTTAAGATATCATATACATTAATTGTATTTGTATGTGCTGTCTTCACATCTGCGATATTTCTTGCAGAGATTTCAGCATTTTTGTTTCCATCTTCAAGAACTACTAAAGCTTTATTTACTTTTAAGTTGTTCAGCATGTTCTGGAAATTCTTTGTTTTGATTTCAGCGAAGTTCATCTCATCAACTACGATGAATTTCTGTTCTGCAACTCTTGATGTAAGAGCAGATTTCAGAGCAGCTCTCTTCTCTTTTTTGTTTAATTTGAAAGAGTAGTCTCTTGGTGTTGGAGCAAATACAACTCCACCGCCTGTCCACTGCGGAGATCTTGTTGAACCCTGTCTTGCGTGACCTGTTCCTTTCTGTCTCCATGGTTTTCTTCCGCCTCCAGAAACTTCAGAACGTGTTTTAGCTTTCTGTGTTCCCTGACGTTTATTTGCAAGCTGGCTTACAACTGCCATGTGCACTAAGTGTTCGTTTACTTCAACACCGAATACTGCATCATTTAAGTCGATTGTTCCAACTTCTTTACCTTCGATATTGTAAACAGCTACGTTTGCCATTTATGTGTTCCTCCTTTCCTGATGAAACCTATTTAGATTTCACAGATTCCTTAATTGTCACTAATGATTTTTTCGGTCCCGGTACTGAACCCTTAACTAAGATAAGGTTGTTCTCTGCATCCACTCTCACTACTTCAAGATTCTGAACTGTGATTTTTTTGCTTCCCATATGTCCTGGCATCTTTTTGCCTTTGAACACTTTACTCGGATCAGATGCAGCGCCGTTGGAACCTGCGTGACGGTGGAATTTAGAACCGTGAGCCATAGGTCCTCTGTGCTGATTATGTCTCTTAATAGCACCCTGGAATCCTTTACCTTTTGAAATAGCTGTTGCATCAATCTTATCGCCTGCTGCGAAGATATCTGCTTTGATTTCCTGGCCAAGTGCATATTCTTCAGCGTTTTCAAATTTGAACTCGCGAACGAATTTCTTTCCAGTAACACCTGCTTTTTCAAAATGTCCTTTTTCAGCTTTTGTTACACCGTGTCTATGCACGATCTCTTTCTTACCGTTCTTGTCTGTGTTTACGATTCTGTCTTTTTTGTCAACGAATCCGACCTGAACAGCTTTGTAACCGTCATTATCTTCTGTCTTAACCTGTGTTACTACACATGGTCCAGCCTGAAGTACAGTTACCGGAGTTAAAACTCCATGCTCGTTGAAGATTTGAGTCATTCCGACTTTTGTAGCTAAGATAGCTTTCTTCATTATTCTTACCTCCTGTGATTTACAGCGGAACACTTTATGTGTTCATCCTAAATTTTAGGATTGATACTGTCTTATTTGTTTTTCATTTTGATGTCGATATATACACCAGCCGGCATTTCTAATCTTGATAATGCATCAACAGTTTTCTGTGTTGGTGTGATGATATCGATCAGTCTTTTATGAGTTCTCTGTTCGAACTGTTCTCTGGAATCTTTATACTTGTGAGTTGCTCTTAAGATTGTAACAACTTCTTTCTTTGTCGGCAACGGCACCGGTCCGCTCACCTGTGATCCATTCTTTTTAACAGTTTCGATGATTTTTTTAGCAGATGCATCAACTAACTGATGATCGTATGCTTTTAATGTGATTCTCATTACTTGACTTGCCATAAAAAAAGTCGCCTCCTTTTCGTACTTTCAAACTCAGTACGACAAGCGGTGACTGTACACTCTCCCGTGTGTGTCCTCTTATACCCACACGTTGTTACCATATTTCAATGGCCGTTATGAATTCGTACAGTGACTTGTCGCCAGTTTCCTAACTTGACATTCGCTCCACGGAAAACCTGCCATGCGGTATTGCCTTCCATCCCACAGGCAGCAACCTCACGCTTCAACGCTATCATGTCACAGCTTTTTCATTATATAGGATGATCCGCCAGATTTCAAGTATTTTTTATAATATTTTTATGAATTATTGCACTTTTTCCAAAACATTGAATTCTGTCGTTTTTTCTCCTGTTCTTTTGTGCACTATTGCCGAATGCAGTTCTATATACACTCACTGCATACTGTCCTTCCTGACTTTCTCTATTCTTCTTCGCCATCCTCTTTTTTATCACTCACCGCAGTAAGAATTTCCAATGTAATCGCAACCGCCGCAATCATAACAATGATCACTTTTGCATATAATGCCCATTCTGCCCCAAGATATCTTCCAGATAGTCCCATTCCAATCATCGCTAACAACACTGTAAGTACTACTTTTATGATTCTGGCCATATTTCCTCCTTAACCTTTTCATTCTATAATCATTTTCTTCCTTATATATAAAGAAGCTTCTCGTATCATGCTTTCATAATTCCACATATGAGTTATTTACCCATTTTTCTCATTTTCAGCTTCAACATTGCTGTTGCCTTTCTTGCATCCAATGCATTTACACTATTTTCGCCAAGCACACATGTTTCTGTCCCCGATGGATTCTTATTGATATCAACAATTGCATCCAGATTATCACTTTCTACCACAAACTGTCCGGCTGTTCCGCAAAAATCCAGTCCTGCAACTGCTATCCCCCGTTTCGCAAGCTGATCTACTGTATTCACATAATCTACATCACTATTTCCCCAGCCATCTGATGAAATAATCACACCATCCGCCCGCATTGCTTCTGCCCACACAGCTGCCCGCGTTCCCACAAGCATTTTATCCGCATTGCCATCTGGTGTTCCCACAAGCATAATCCCCATCAGATCCAGTTCTTCATCCGCAGACACGATTTCAAGCAGTGGATCGTGAAAGTGATGACGCGATGTTTCCTTTGTTGACGGTCCAATTCCCATAACTAATTCCTCCTACTGCATTGATCTAATAATTCCGTCCCGGTATTCATTTGGTGTTACAATGACCGGCATATTCCCCATATCAATAATCGATCGTCCGCCTTCCACTCCGGACGGTTCCTTCGCAAATAAATGTGTATCATACATTGCTCCCTGACCAGCCACCTGCTTGATAATAAGTACTCTTTTTTTACCTGTCCGCACAATATCATGATATTCGTGACGCTCTGTACAGCAATTCCCATTAAACATCTTCATCTGATTCCGCAGTTGCTGCAAAAGTATGTCACAAACACGGTGAGCAGCTGTCACTCCAACGCGCTCCTGCCCCTGCCCCGCTTCAAATGTCACATCGACAGAGATAATATAATCCGACACTTCCGGCGTACCCGCCCGTCCAAACTTTACCTGTTCTTTTAAGATTCCCTCAGAAGAACCAAATTCCGCTGTCTGTATCCCGTTCACATCTACACCCGTCAAAATTGCACATACTCCCGTTAATGTATGCGTAATCCCTTCTCCAATTTCCCCAAGTACCTTTGTTGAAATTGGTATCACATCCATAATCGTATTCGTAAAGCGTTCATGATCATACGGCGGAATTAACTCAATCTTTACCGAATGAATCGCAGGCTCTTTTTCTACAAATTCATTTAATGAATACGGGTCAATCTTCACCCATCCATCAGCGCTGACTTCATTCTTTTCTCCCACAGTTACCTTTTCAATATGAAACGTCTTAATCACAAGACGCCGCAGATCTTTTGTCTCACTCATGTTCATCACCTTTACCAACTATTTTCACCTGCAAACTGCATACACAATTAGTATACACTCCATTCCTCACCTTGTCATTGCTTTTATAAAAAACTTTATTCTTCGCAGCCTGACAACTCTTTACATTAGCGGTGCAAATGGCAGAAAAATACTCTCTAATATTCGTTCTTTTCTGTCACGTCCCCGGAATACATCCCATGTATAAGAATCACACTCTAAAATATCATAATCATAAATCTTGTTATACCGCTGTACAAGCTGATTTTCATAGAAAACACCACAGACTTCATCATCTATAATCATTGTCTTCGCATGGATATATCCTTTGTATTTATAAACTTTTGTTCCATATTCAAGCAATTGACCACTATAATAAATAGCACATCTTAACCGCTTCTTTATCTGTGTCTACACCACCTGCAATAAATTGGCAATAGGATGTTGTCATTTCATATGATTCCTGCTTCATCTCTTTCAGGTAGCGAATCGTATCTTCCCAGTCACAACGCTTAATTGAGCAGAGCCAGTCTTTTAAAAAATTACCTGCAGATCAGATTCTGACAAATGCCCTTCTTCCAGCGAAACCGGTGACAACAGCTCTACATTATCCGGCTGCATCTGAAGTTTCTTCCTGCGTATAAATGCAGTTAACTTGATTGCAACTGTACTGCCGAATATCAAGTATAAAATCTTCCCAAAATATGGCAGGCAAATCATAATCACTACCCATAGCAACGCTTCTGTCGGATGTTTTCGTTCTACAAAAAATCACCATCAGAATAAGCGAAATATAAATGATCAACAACATTATGTGTAACATTCTCATCACCGGCCTAACTTCGTTATATGTAATATAATATGACTTAGAAAGAGACAGTGGTCAAGTACTTATTCATAAAGATTCTATAAACTTTATTCCGGGATGCTATCCCTCACACATAATGCCCCAAAACCAACATATGGATTGGGATATTCTTCAAACTCCGGCAGCGCTCTGGCTCCTTTTCTCAAGTACGCTTTTACTTTCTCTCCATACAGATATGGATCATTTCCTCTTATGATTCCCCATTCCATCATTAATGCCGCTGCTCCGGTCACAAAAGGCGTCGCGAAAGAAGTTCCTGTCATCTCAACATAGCCTCCCCCAACTCTTGTCGTCCGCACATTAACTCCGGGCGCCGCAAGATCCGGCTTAATCTGATTTGTAATTCTTGTATACCCCCGCCCGGAAAAATCAGCATAGGAAAATGTCCTGCTGTCATAAGCCCCTACGGTTACCACGTTTGCTGCCGCAGAAGGAATCGTCAAAGTCGTTTTTGCTGTAGGAAACAAAAAACCTGTTCCTCTGTTTAATACCTGCTGCCCCGGCATCCACATTTCATATGCTCCTCTCACAATGCTGACAGGCGTTAATACAATCCCCCAAATTCCACTATCGATATAATCTGTCTCCGGCAAAAACGAAATATAAATTTCCTGTGCAGTGCTATACGGATTTGGCTCTCCATAATACAGTAAAATTTCTGTTCGTTCTATTTCAAACCGCTGCGGTCCTAGCACTTGTTTTATCGGTCCTACCCGAATCCCTGATGGCGCAATAATCGAAATTTCCATTTCATCCTCGTATTCCTTCCAAATCTGAATACTCAGTTCCGGCTGCCGATCCTGTACTGCAAATTCTACTATTTCCTCTTCTTCTGCCTTTAAAACTCCAGACGTATGACCGGCGCCGGCCGCCTCATTGCCTGCGCCTACACAAATAACTGTTTTCCATATATTCGCAAGAGAATCAATAAATCGTTCTGCCAACGTTGTTCCGTCATGAGAACCATATGTATTCCCAAAACTTACATTCACCGCCACCGGACGACGGTATTCCAGCGCTTTTCGAATCACATAGTCAAGCCCCTGCATCAATTCCGTTGTTCTTGGAAATCCATTTTCCCGCGGCCGCGCCAATTTCACAATTAGCAACTCACTTTGCGGTGCAGCTCCCCGGTAAATCCCTTCACTGTCACTTCCATTTCCTGCTGCTATCCCCGCAACAGCTGTTCCATGACCGGAATTATCCACAGTCAACACACGCTTTTCCCCACGTCCCCCTTCATCCGCAGTCACTCTTTCACTATCTTTTAATGCTTCATTGATTTCTTCTTTCGTATATTCTGTTCCAATCTGATATCCTGTCGGTGGATTTCCAGTTCCAGTTTGATCCCACAAGTTCAAAATTCGTGTAGTTCCATCCGAATTCCTAAAATCTCTATGCTTGTAGTCAATTCCTGAATCCACAATTGCTACAAGCACTCCCTTTCCCGAAAGCGAAAGAGGAGCATCCTGCACCGTGTTGATGCAGGACACTCTTCGCCCTTCTTCCACTTCAAAATATAATGATTTCGGTTTTTCTGCATATTCAACTTCCGGAAGATTAAGCAATGCTTCAAGATTTGTCTTCTTTACCGTCACAACAGCAAATCCTCCCTGAAGTTCTACAACTGTTTCGGACAGTTTTTTCGTTTCTTCCAGTGTTCCGGAATATTTTATAATAATCTCCCAGATTCCTTTTCCCTCATCATATCCAACGGATAATTCTTCTGCTTTTTTCAGCTCTTCCGCTGTCGCATCTGCTGCCAGATTTAAAACCGCTTCTGCTTTCTGATTTTCCACAGATATCCCTCTTATTTCTCTTTAACACACTATATTCCCTTGAAACGGTGCAAATGACAGAGGAATAAAATATCCTTTCTCGTAATGACAGGATGGACAATTTGGCGGCACTTGCGTTCCAGTATGGATGTAACCGCAGTTTAAACACATCCACTTCTCTTCTTCTGTACTTTTATCAAATTGATTTGCTCTTAGAAGCTCTGCCAGTTTTCTGAACCGCTTTCCATGCATCTGTTCTACTTCACCGATCATTGTAAAGGCTGACGCTGCTTCCAGAAATCCTTCTTCTTTCGCAATCTGTGCAAACTGCGGATATACATGTTCATACTCTTCAAATTCATTGTGCTCTGCCTTGTCAAGAAGCTCACAGATATCTTCTGCAATATCAACTGGATACGTCCCATCTACAGTGACTGTTTCTCCTGCAAGGGAGTTTAACAGTTGGTAATAGCGTTCCCCGTGTGCCCGCTCCTGTTCTGCTGTAAATTCAAATACCTGTGCAATGGATTCATACCCAAGTTCTCGTGCTTTTTTTGCCGCAAATGTATATCGATTGCGCGCCTGACTTTCTCCAGCAAAAGCTTTCATTAAATTTTCTTTCGTCTTACTTTCACAAAATTGAACTGCCATCATACACACTCCTTTTTCTTTTAAAGTATGTACAATGGCAGTTCTGTTTATACATCCATATTTAATTAAATCCAAATAGTCTGCGTGCCACCTTATAGCCAAGCACAGAAATCTTTCGTCCTGATTTCCCCGGAAGGTTCATTGTCTGTCCCAAAATACCATAGCGAATTTTCCAGTATGTCTTATATTCGCTCTTCTTCAAATATTCCCATAATTCTTTTTTCTTCTGAAGATTCTCTTCCTTCTTTGATCGAATCAGAAGGATAGAAGAAACTGTCATCATAATCGCAAGATAATTGGTCATATAACTTCGAAGCTTCTTGTTCGGAATCATTTTCATCTTATACATATCAATCATTGTCTTTGTCACAAAAATCTGCTGATCCACACGCTGAATCATTACTTTTTCATTGACAGACTGATCTTCCCGCCCAATATAATATCGATACAGATTCACATCTAGATAATAAAGTGTTGATACATGCGGTAATGGATAGTATACATAAATATTATCTACATAGAATGTATGTTTCGGTAATTCTAACTGGCACAGTTTTAAAAGCTCTGTCCGGTAAATTACCGAGTGCATTAAAATATATTGTCCAATATGAAAATGTCCAGCTTCATTCCATCCAATAATCTGTTCTTCCGGAAGGGCATTGCGGTAATGGATTACTTTTTTATGTTCTACACCTTCCTTTTCATAGACATAGTTTGATATTATCATATCTACTTTTCTGTCTTCTTCCTCAAACTTATGAAGCGTCTCAAGAACTTTTTTCAGTGCTTCACTATCAATCCAGTCATCGCTGTCGACCACTTTAAAATATTTGCCTGAAGCACTTCGAAGCCCTGCATTAACAGCATCTCCATGACCTCCATTTTCCTTATCGATCACTTTAACGATCGTTGGGTATTTTTCTTCATAGGATCTGGCAATCTTCAGCGTATCATCCTTTGAACCGTCATTCACAATAAGCACTTCCACATCCTCGCCGCCTTCCAATACAGAATCCACAGCACGAGCCATATAGTCCTGTGAATTATAGCACGGGATGGCAAATGATATATATTTCATAGTAATTCTCCTTCACTTTAATATCTAACAGTATAAAACATCCTTTGCATTTTTCCAACTATTATTGTTGTAAATTTTTACTTCTTCCTTTAATATGTAGTAAGAAACTTATTTTTAATATCTGGAGGATGAATACATATGAAGAAAAATATGATTGTCGGCCAGTCCGGCGGTCCTACTGCTGTCATCAACGGAAGTCTGTATGGTGTTGTTTCTGCAGGCCTTAACAAAACAGATGACATTGAACACGTTTACGGTATGATAAATGGAATCGAAGGATTTTTGCACGATACGATTATGGATATGCGCCCGCTTCTTGAAAGTAAAGAACTGGAACTTCTGAAAACAACTCCCGGCTCTTATCTTGGTTCCTGCCGCTATAAACTTCCGGAAGATCTTTCCGATCCGGTATACCCAACATTGTTTCAGAAATTCGATGCACTTCAGATCGGATATTTCTTCTATATCGGAGGAAATGATTCTATGGATACGGTCAGCAAGCTTTCCCGCTATGCCGCTTCTATCGAAAGCCCGATCCGTTTTATTGGTGTTCCAAAAACAATTGACAACGACCTTGTAATGACAGATCATACACCTGGCTTCGGAAGCGCTGCTAAGTATGTCGCATCAACTGTTCGGGAAATTGCGGTCGATGCTTCTGTATACGATAATAAAAAATCTGTCACCATCGTAGAAATCATGGGACGTCATGCCGGCTGGTTGACTGCAGCAAGTATTTTAGCACGAAAATTCGAAGGTGATAATCCAGTTCTTGTCTATTTGCCGGAAGCTGACTTTGATCCGGAAGACTTTATCTCCAAAGTGGAAACTGCTTTACAGACAACTTCTAATCTTGTTGTTTGTATCTCTGAAGGAATTCACGATCAGACCGGTACATTCATCTGTGAATATGCAAGTAACGTAGGTACCGATACCTTTGGTCACAAAATGCTGTCCGGTTCTGGAAAATATCTTGAAAACTTTGTAAAAGATCGTCTCGGTGTTAAAGTGCGCTCTATTGAACTCAATGTTTGTCAGCGCTGTTCTTCCGCAATGCTTTCAGAAACCGATCTTTCAGAAGCAATCTCCTCCGGAGCATTTGCAGTAGAGGCAGCCATTTCTGGCGAAACCGGAAAAATGATCGCCTTTTCCCGCGTATCCGATTCTCCTTATGAACTTCGCTTTACAACAGAAGATGTAAACCATATCTGCAATCAGGAGAAAACTGTTCCTGCTGAATGGATTATCCGGGACGGCTCCGATCTGTCAGATGATTTCATTATCTATGCCCGCCCACTCATCGAAGGAGAAGTCAACATTCCAAAAGAAAACGGACTTCCGAAGTTTGCCTATCGCAAGCACTAAGAAGTTCAAGGGAATTTTGAGATGTTCATATTTTGTTCATCTTTTATTATAAAAAGTTTCATTTCTATATCACTGTTTTTTCACGTTTCAATTATATACTAAGTATATCAATAAAGAAGCAATAAACTTCATTATAGAGCAAACTTTTTCATAATACATGCCGGGAATCAAATTGATTACCCGGCATCCTCCCTTTTTAGACTATCTTTTAGCAAAAAGAGAAATCTGTCAGCAGATTTCTCTTTTTTTATCACTCTGTTTTAGCATCTTCCTTAAAATATTAGCATTTGAATGGTCTTCTCAAATGTCTTGGAATACCATCTACCATAACCGGAGAGACATCTCCCTGAATCAGCGGTCTGACATAACGCTTGAACTTTGCTGTCACATATGTTCCTTCTTCATTTACCCATTCTCTCGGAACAACCCGTTCATCATTGGCAATTTTATGCACATTCTTTACTTCTGTGCGAACCTGATACGGATCATCGGACACCCTCTCAAATACAACCATAACGCCACTATCTCCTTCATCCGCCGCCATCACTGCCGCTCCTCCTGCCTGCTGTGCCTCAAGCACATCTACTCTTGATGCAATATGAGATCCTGCTCTTTGCAATGTACTCAGTTCAATCGAACGTGTCTTACAACCTATCTCACCAGCCACAAAACTTGCCAGATAGTTCGCCGTTCCTGACAGCTGCTTATGGCCAAATGCATCTACAAAGTCCACACCGGAGCCAAGTTCACATACATATCTTCCATCTGCCAGCTTGATTCCTTCTGAAACTGCAACAACAACAGAATGTTTCTTTTCTAACTGTTTTTTTACTTTTGCCAAAAATTCGTTTAAATCGAATGGAATTTCCGGAAGATAGATCATATCCGGTCCTTCACAGTCTTCCCCCTCTGAAAGGCATGCCGAACCTGTCAGCCATCCTGCATTTCTTCCCATAATTTCTACAATCGTTACAAGTCCTCTCGGATAGATTAAGCTCTCTCCGTCACGGATAATTTCTTTTACAGATGTACCAATGTACTTGGCGGCGCTTCCAAAACCTGGTGTATGATCCGTCAGCGCCAGATCATTGTCAATTGTCTTTGGTGCACCAACAAATTTACACTGTTTTCCAGTCAATATTCCATAGTCCGATAACTTTTTAATCGTGTCCATAGAATCATTTCCGCCTATATAAATAAAAGCTTCTATCTCAAGCTTCTCAAGAATTCCAAAAATCTTCTCATACACTGACTGATCCTCATGGATCTCCGGCAATTTATACCTGCACGACCCAAGATAAGCCGCCGGTGTGCGTTTTAAAAGTTCCACATCCAAATCATTTGTAATATGCTCTGATAAATCTACATATCGCTCTTCCAGCAGTCCCTGAATTCCATTTCTCATTCCATAAACTTTCTTGGCGCCACGCTCGATTGCAGTTCGGTAAACACCTGCCAGACTGGAATTAATTGCCGCAGTAGGACCTCCGGACTGTCCTACAATTACATTACCTTTCATATCATATTACCTCCAATATTCCCATTTCTACTCCTATGAATAGGTCTATTCTACGATATTTTGTCTATTTTGTAAAGTAAATGCTTATTCTCACAACTTTTTTTGTTGATTTTAATCATAATTCTTTTTTCAATTTCATTGACAACTTTTTTTATTTATGATAATATCTTTATTAATTTATCGCAGTAAAGTAGTCAATCGCTAATACGCTAACGTATTTAAAGGAGGATTTATTTATGAAAAAGAAACTTTTCGTTACACTGACCGGAACTATACTAACTGCTTCACTGCTGATCGGATGCAGCGCCTCCGGTTCTGCACCAAAGAAAATTTCTGCTGCTCACAAGTCAAAAACTGCTGACTCACAACAGACTTTTACCGTTGGCTTTGATGCAGAGTATCCGCCATACGGATATCTGGATGATAATGGTGAATACACCGGTTTTGACTTAGAATTAGCAGAAGCAGTCTGTAAGCTGGAAGGGTGGGAACTGGTAAAAAAACCAATCAACTGGGATTCCAAAGATATGGAACTGGACTCTGGTTCTATCGACTGCATTTGGAACGGTTTTACAATGAACGGTCGGGAAGATGATTATACCTTTTCCATTCCATATGTTGACAACAGTCAAGTCATCGTTGTTTCCGAAGTTTCCGGAATCACTTCTTTAGAAGATCTCTCCGGAAAGGTTGTAGGCGTTCAGGCCGCAAGCGCAGCCCTCAGTTTGCTGCAAAGTGAAGAAGCCGGTGGTCAGAAGGCATTAGCTGATACTTTTCGTTCTCTGAATGAATTTGCCGATTACAATACTGCTTTTACAGAACTCCAGGCTGGCGCCCTTGACGCCCTTGCTATTGATATCGGTGTTGCCAATTATCAGATGAAATCCCGCGGAGAAGGCTTTAAAATCCTGGACGAATCGCTCAACACGGAACAATATGCGATTGGATTTAAAAAAGGTAATCAGGAATTATGCGATATCGTAAATGCAGATTTAGAACAATTGACAGAAGACGGTACTGTTGCCGCATTAGCAGAAAAATATGACATTACAGATATGGTAACATTAAAATAAAATCTCTCTTTTGGAGGAATCTCTATGAGCTTTGATACAATCTTAAAACAAATGACTGCCGGGTTCGGACAGACGTGCCTGATTTTCTTTTTCACACTGCTATTTTCTCTGCCTCTTGGAATGTTTGTCTATTTCGGAAAAGTAAGCAGACATAAACTGGTCTGCTGGATAATCAATAGCTATATTTCTATCATGCGAGGAACTCCGCTGATGTTACAGCTTCTCGTATGGTATTTTGCTCCTTATTACTTATGGCAAATGAATATCGGAGGCTATAAGCTAACCGCAATCCTGCTCAGTTTTTCCTTAAACTATGCTGCCTATTTCGCTGAAATTTACCGTTCCGGAATGGAAGCCATCCCAAAAGGTCAGTATGAAGCAGCTGCTCTGCTCGGGTATTCTAAAGTACAGTCATTCCTGCATATCATTTTGCCACAGGTAGTGAAGGTTGTCCTTCCCTCTGTCACAAACGAAGTAATTACTCTTGTCAAAGATACATCTCTTGTCTATTCACTTTCTTACATTGAAATGTTTGGTGTGGCAAAACAAATCGCTGCCGCTCAGACTACTATCCTTCCATTCTTTATTGCGGGAATTTTTTATTTTATTTTTAACTATACGGTTGCCTTTTGTATGGAACAATTCGAAAAAAAATTAAACTATTATCGCTAGGAGGTACTGGAATGAAACTTTTAGAAATGAAACATATAAATAAAGAATTTGAAGGCATTCCCGTACTCCGGGATGTATCACTCTCTGTTGCAAAAGGTGAAATCGTTGCAATTATCGGCCCTTCCGGCTCCGGAAAATCAACATTACTCCGCTGCGCTGCAATGTTGGAATCCATTACCTCAGGAGAAGTATGCTATATGGGACAAAAAGCATTTTGGACGGAACAGGGCAGACTCCTTTTTCCGCCAAAACACACCTTAAAAGAAATCCAATCCTGCTTTGGCCTGGTCTTCCAGAATTTTAATCTGTTCCCGCATTTTTCTGTTATCAGAAATATCACTGACGCCCCTATCCGGGTGCAGCACCGTCCAAAAGAGGAAGTGTATCAGGAAGCCCGGACACTTCTTGCTAAAATGGGACTGGCGGACAAAGCGGATGCTTATCCATGTCAGCTCTCCGGCGGACAACAGCAGCGTGTATCCATTGCCCGTGCCCTTGCTGTAAAACCTCAGCTCCTTTTCTTTGATGAACCGACTTCTGCACTGGATCCGGAACTAACCAAAGAAATTCTAAAAATCATCAAAAATCTTGCCTCAGAGCATATGACAATGATCATTGTCACACATGAAATGAATTTCGCCCGCAAAATTGCAGACAAAATGATCTTTATGGAACAAGGTCTTATTGCTTTAGAAGGAACTCCGCAAGAAGTCTTTTCTTTCAACAACACGAGGATACAGGAATTTCTTGGAAAATGCTCCTCTGAATAATATTTACCGTTCAGAGTGCACCTCCTGTCTACAGAGAAGCACTCTGACTTTTCCTGACTATCTTTTAAATAATATTTCGACAAGCGCTTTCGGGCGTCCTCCTGCTGCTGTACTTTCCTTTGCATAGAGCTTTCCATAACCTGCTTCTCTGATCTTATTCATAATTCTTCTTGCACTTCGGACTGTTACATTAAGACATTCCGCAAGCTGATGTGCATCAAAAATATAGCTCTGCCGTACTTCTGCAATAGCGATAATTTTCAAAATAGAATTAATACTCAGACCAGTCTTCTCTGAAATTTCCCGAAATTTCGGATCTGACGAAATCAGCTGATATTCCAATTCTGCTTCTGTACCGATCGGTCCATGCAGCGTTTGTCTTGCATCAATATAATAAATTTCCTGCCGACCATATTTTAGCGAATATTCCAATGCATGTCTTGCATTCATCTCCGCCTGATTCGCCGTAACTCCCATTCCCATCCCGATGTTTAACTGGATCTTATTTTCATCTGCAACCTTTCTTTGAAGATTTGATAATTTGTACTGGTTTGTCTTATCTTTTACTGCTCCGGCTGTGGAAAATACAATATACTCTCTTCGTCCAAAAGCAAACATTGCTCCTTGAATTCCCTTTGTATATTTAATAATTTCCTTTTCAATTTCCGTTTTCTCAAGCATACTCGAATAATAATTCCCCTCTGATCGCTTATAATTCGTCAACTGAAAGATTTCTACTGCTGCCTGTGCGTACTCCGCTTCCTGAAGCGCACATTCATTTTCAAGCCGTTCCAGCGCAAGGCGAACCATTGCTCTCGTCGGTCCCAAATAAATTGCAGGATATCCTTTCTCACATAAACTGTTATATACCCATACAAGAGAGGTTAAAGCTACGTTTACTTTCTTTTTTTCCAATAAGCTGATGTGCCAATCTACATACTTCTGCTCTTCCACTCCCGGCCGAAATGAGCAGGAATAAATATTCCTTGCTAAAATGTGAAATGCATCAAGAATATCCTCAACTACTTGGTTTTCAACAATATCAATACTAAACGCATCCAGTTCCATATTTTTTTTCTGCATTTCCAACAGTGCAGACGCAACTGACAGAGCTGATTTTTCCACGGATGTATGAGGTTTTTTTATTTCACAAACTTCCGTAACAAAACTTTCTATAGCGCATCCGGTAAATAAAATAGCATCACACTCTTTTTCACACCGTTCTATCACTTTATCACAGGCATTTACCTGTTCTTCTACATAACAGTTTACTTCCAGATTATGATTTATCTCTTTCAAACTCTTCATTATCATTTGACACGAAGAATCCGGACCAATGACACCGATTTTCATAGGCTTTCCTTTCTTCTGCTATTTATATCTGCAGACATTGTACTAAAAAAGGAGTACCATAAGGTACCCCTTCTATTATAGCTCAGAAGCATCAAACACTTCAAGCTTTGAATGATTTTTCATAAATTCAAGATATGTCTCTTTTGTAAACATCGGCTCATAATTTTCGATGATCTTTTTTGCTTTCTCAGCATGATCACAGAGCAAATCTATAATTGTAAGCGCCAGCATCTTAGCCGGTTGGATATATGCAAGCTCCGGATCTGCCAAATGATATTCTTTCGTATGAAGACCTCCGGTAATTCCCTCTGTCCAAATATGCATACATGGCTTCATTTGAGAGATATCCCCGAGATCTGTAGAACCTGCTGTCTCATAAAGTTCTACAAAAGAATCTTCTTCTGCACCTGCATAATCAATCATATTCTGTCGATAAATCGCTGACAGCCCACGATCCGTTTTCATTGGAAGATATCCGATCTGATCATTAATTTCTACTTTTCCTCCAATAGCCATAGCTGCTGCTTTCAGCGCTCGATTTACTTTGTGACTTACATCAAGCATCGCCGGGATATTAAATGCCCGAACCATAATCTGCATTCTTACAACCGCTGGAACAACATTGACAAGCCCCCCGCCTTCTGTAATCACAGCGCTGACACGAACCTTATCCTCATCACGAAATGTCTCTCGCAATGCATGAATATTCTGAAGTGCAAGAGATGCCATATTCAATGCATTCACACCATTGTACGGTGCAAAGCCTGCATGAGACGCTTCCCCTAAAAATTTAATTGTCTTTGTGACAAATCCATTTGCATCTGTATCAATCGTACAGTGTTTTGACGGATCTTCCATCTGCATCATATGACACTGAAGAACCATATCGATATCATCAAGCCCTCCCCGAAGCAGATACTCTTGTTTTCCGCCATAAAAATGAATCTTTTCTTGATGAATCAAGCTGTCACGATAGTCGTAATCAACACATTCTTCTGCTGGTATTGCAATAAAATCAACTCCGCCGGCAAGTTCATCCATTACACCTGACTTCATAAGGCCGATTGTACATCCAAGTAAATTTGCAAGCTGCACATGATGACCGCAGGCATGTACATTACCATTCTCCGCACAATCAGGATGTTCTGCGCACACAACACAGTCTAACTCTCCCATAACTGCTACTCGCGGTCCCTCTTTCTTAGGTGTTGACACTTTACATCCCGTGTATGCAATTTCTGTATCCGGCTCAAATCCAAGCTCCCGAAATGCCTCTTCAACACGTTTTGTCGTCTGAAATTCTTTAAAACCAAGCTCCGGAGTCTTATAAACATCATTGCCAAGCTGAATGATCAGATCGCGATTGGCATCAATTGCATCAAGACAGCGCTGCTTTAATTGTTCCTTATCCATGCTGTCATCTCCTATTCTATAGACATCATTTTCCGTAATACTTTCGTAACTTTCCACAATTCATCTGTATCAAGAGATTCTTCAACAGTATGTACATTTCTCATTCCACATCCGAGAATAACACTTCTATATCCATGTCCTGCCAGGACATTCGCATCACTGCCTCCGCCAATGATCATCAGATTCGGTTCAACCGCCTCTGCCTTCATTGCAGTTACAGTCTCCTTTACAAGATCACAATCAAGATCCAAAGACAATGTCGGATATGCCATTTCGTGCTTCATTTCATAGGCAGCGCCCATTTCTTCTGCCGCTTTCCGACAACATTCTTCCATATGAGCCACTTCTGCTGCAAGCTTATCCATACTATGAGAACGGATCTCTGCTGTAAATGTAACTTCATCTGTCACAATATTTGTAGCTGCACCGCCTTCAATGCGGCCAATATTAGAAGTCGTTTCTTCATCAATTCTTCCAATATGCATTTCACTAATTGCTTTCGATGCTGCCACAATGGCATTTACACCTTTCTCCGGTTCAATTCCTGCATGAGCTTTTCTTCCGCGGAATGTAATTTCAATTGCTTCCATTGCCGGCGCTTTATATGCAATTACACCGGTATCTCCCGTTGCATCTACGATTACAAGGTCTTTGCACGGCAGCATAGATAAGTCCATATGCTTTGTGCCAAGCATACTAATCTCTTCTGAGCATGTAAATACAAGATAAATATCTCTGTGAGGCGCTCCTGACTCCAGAATATCTTCCACAGCCTCTAAAATAGATGCAATCCCTGCTTTATCATCTCCGCCGAGAGTCGTTGTCCCATCTGTTCGGATAATATTTCCTTCTATAATAGGGTTCACATGATTACATGGCTCGATCTGATCCATATGTGCTCCAAATCCAAGAGGCATTCCCTCCTGTGTCCCTTTAATATAAGCTACAATGTTGCGGCCATTTCCACCATATGCTTCTCCGGCATGATCAGATTGAAATGGGATATTTCTTTCCTGTAACCAGTTTTCAATCCAGTCTGCCATTTCCTTTTCCCCTCTTGACGGGCTGTATACTTGAATCATTTTAATAAAATTTTCCTGTAATCTCTCTCTTGAAAGCATATTACTTTCTCCTCTCTCCTGAATTCATTTGTAATTATTTTAATCCTGGAGTTCTTTCTTGTAAAGAATTCTTCCTGCCAGAATAGAACCAAATACTGCAACAAGAATTACTACATAAGAAGGAGTTCCCGGGAAGAATCCCAGATAGCCATTCTTTAACAGCCAGTTCATTCCAAATGCAATTACAACAGCTACCGCACCAAGTTTTGGTCTCGCAATCGCAAACTGTCCGAATACTGCTCCATAAAGGGCCGGAAGAAGGAAGTTTAATGCACCTTTCATCGCTGCCGGCATAATATTAATAATCGCATTACCTGCCACAGCGCCGATTGTAAGAATTACAACATTCACAAGAATAGATATCGCGATACCGATTGTTGAAATAATAGAACCTTTTTCTGTTCCCATTTCAACTCCTGCTGCTTCCTGCGCTACAGAAGAACATGGCACACGCATGTTTGAAGTATTACCGGATAAGAATGTTAAATAGGTTCCCGGAATACCAAGGATCGGGAAATATGAAATAGGTTCAACAATATAAAATGCTCCACTAACACTCATCTGTGAAATTGTACCTGCAATAATTGCAGAAATCGGCGGCATATAACCATAAACAACAGAAATAACGATTGCCGGACAAAAACATGTGATAATTCCGAGCAGCATCGTAATTTTTCCCCATTTTACAATACTAGGGATATAACTTTTTGAATAATATTCATTGTTCATTTTCTCTCCTCCTTATGCTAATACTGTATTCCAGATATAACCAACAATCATACCTGTAAACATTGCAATCGCAAATGCCCATTCTCGAAGCCAGTTGATATTTTTCTCTTTTGCTGTTTTTGAAAGAATCATCATCAGAATACATCCAACGATCGTTGCAATTGCAGGTGCCCCTCCAAAAGCGAACTGATTATCAGCATTAAAGAAGTTACCTGATGCAAGGTTAGCAAATGCTCCCAGCATAGCGCCTGAAGAAATAATCGGCACCATTTTGGAATTTCCTTTAGACATTAAATGGTTTACTTTATCCATTTTGTCTGTAAAGATCAAAGTGAAGATCAGCCAGCCAAGAGAACCGCAAATCATTACCCATACACCGCAGGCGAATGCGATCGGTGTCAGATTTTCCAATGTTGTACCCATTGCCTGTGCACCAAATCCAGCTGCCATTGCTTCATAGTTAACAGATCCGATAAAGGATAAGCGCATCCAGGAAACCGGCGCTCCCATAGAAACAATTAACGAAATCATTGTTACGAGAATTACGATAGACGGTCCAATTGAAGAAATCGCACTACTCTTAATCGCAATGTTTACCTGCTCCTTTGTAATTCCCATCTCATCTGCAGCTTTTACTGATTTTCTTAAAAACAGTACGGACTGGAATACAACGATCCCAACTGCAATTGCCGCACCAAGCCACATCAGCGGACTATTGGCCAGTTCTAAATAGTTTACACTTTCTTTCATTTCTCTTTCTCCTTTGTTTAGTTTAAGACTTTGTCCTTAATATGTCCTTAACTTTAAATATATTATTTTTGTGACTATTTGTCAATTTTTTTCCGCAATTCAACAATAGAAAAATCTACAAAAATTCTGATTAAAAATAGTGCAAAATCGCCGAATAAATTTTTTTCAAAAAAAGTATTGACAAATACACAATCATGCCATATAATTGTCAGTGTTGTGAGCGACACAACCAAACAAACATCCATGTGTGCTTAGCTCAGCTGGATAGAGCGTCTGGCTACGGACCAGAAGGTCGGGGGTTCGAATCCTCTAGCGCACGTACAAAGAAGTGTTACAGTTGTAGCACTTCTTTTTTTTGTTTTCCGATATATTTGTCACCATTACATATCTGCATAGAATTTTTAATCCATAAAAAACAGGTGCAGAAAAAGCATTCTAATGCTCTCTGCACCCTGCTATATTTTTCTAATCTATTCTATACTCTTGCCACGCCGCTCTTGATTGCTGCCTCTGCTGTTGCTTTTGCAACGGCATCTTTTACTCTCTTATCAAATGCCATTGGAAGGATATAATCTGCATTTAATTCTTCATCACTAACAAGTCCTGCAATCGCATATGCCGCTGCGATCTTCATCTCATCATTAATCTCAGATGCTCTCACATCAAGCGCACCACGGAAAATTCCTGGGAAACAAAGTACATTGTTTACCTGATTCGGGAAGTCAGATCGTCCCGTAGAAACAACTGCTGCACCTGCTGCTTTCGCTTCCTCAGGGAAAATCTCCGGTGTTGGGTTTGCACATGCAAATACAATCGGATCTTTTGCCATTGTGCGTACCATATCTCCTGTCAGTGTACCCGGTGCTGAAACTCCGATAAATACATCTGCTCCTTTGATTACTTCTGCCAGAGTTCCTTTCTCCTGATTAAAATTCGTAATCTCTGCCATCTCTGCTTTGATTGCATTCAGATTCTCACGTCCCTTATAGATAGCACCCATCCGGTCTGTCATAATAACATTTTTCAGTCCCATCGCCATTAACAGTTTAATAATCGCAATTCCTGCTGCTCCGGCTCCTGATGTAACGATCTTCACGTCTTCCAATTTCTTTCCAACAAGCTTCAGCGCATTGATCACTCCTGCCAGTGTAATTACCGCTGTTCCATGCTGATCGTCATGGAAAATCGGAATATCGCAGCATTCTTTTAATTTCTGCTCAATCTCAAAACATCTCGGTGCAGAAATATCTTCCAGGTTTACTCCACCAAAACTTCCTGCCAGAAGACGTACCGTATTCACAATTTCATCCACATCTTTACTTCTTACACAAAGCGGAATTGCATCTACGCCGCCGAATTCTTTAAAAAGAACACATTTTCCTTCCATAACCGGCATTCCGGCTTCCGGGCCAATATCCCCAAGTCCGAGAACTGCAGTTCCGTCTGTCACGACTGCAACGGTATTCCATCTTCTTGTCAGTTCAAAGCTTTTATTGATATCTTTCTGAATTTCCAGACAAGGTGTTGCAACACCAGGTGTATATGCAAGGCTCAACGCTTCTTTTGAATCCACTGCTGCTCTTGACACCATCTCAATTTTTCCTTTTAAATCATAATGCATTTTCAAAGATTCTTTTCCGTAATCCATTTTAATTCCGCCTTTCAAATATTATTTCGCAAAATTATCACATTTTGTTCCTTATTTTAATAATAAAGGCTTGCAGATATAAATGCAATTATATATTATTAATATAATCATTAATATTTTTTATAAAGAAGGGTTTATCAAAATAGCTTGTTATAACACATCAATAAAAATCACTGGAGAGAAGACTATGGAACAAGAATTAAAATATATCTATACCGTATACGAAAAAGGCAGTTTCTCAAAAGCAGCCCGTGCTCTGTATCTGACACAGCCGGCTCTTAGCATCGCGGTTCAAAAAGCTGAAGAAAAGATTGGAATGCCTCTCTTTGACAGAAGTCAAAAGCCTCTCAAACTTACACCCGCCGGAGAAATTTATATTGAAAAAATCCGTCAGATTTGCCAATTAGAAGACGAACTGCACCGCAAAATCGAAGACCTTGCAAAACTTAATACAGGACATGTGCGAATCGGCGCCACCAGTTTCTTCCTTTCTTACATCCTCCCTCCGATTCTGTTAGAGTATCATCGCCAATACCCGGATGTCACATTGGAAATTATTGAAACCGACTCATATGAATTAAAAGAAATGTTAAAAGACCGCAAATTGGATCTGACTTTTGTCAGCCGCCCGCTGGAAGAGCCCTTTTACAAAAAGCATTTTTCCTTTCAGGATCCTATTTTGCTCGCAGTGCCTTCCACTTTTTCTGTTAATGAACAACTTGCTGATCACGCCTTGACTGCACACGATGTCCTTCGCCGCCGCCATCTCACTGCTTCTTGTCCCTCTATCTGCCTCTCTGCATTTGAGCATGTGCCCTTTGTTCTGCTCAAATCCCGCTATGACCTTCGCAAGCGGACAGACAGTCTCTTTGCAGAAGCCGAAATCACACCGGATATCTTCATGGAAGCTTCCCAGATGTCCACTCTCTATACTCTTGCAGAAGCAGGACTTGGCGCTACCTTTATCAGCGACCGAATCATCCAGAAACCCGATGAACGTGTTTTATTCTATAAAATAGACTCTTTACTGGCAGTTCGGGAAATGAACATCGTCACAAATAAAAACTGTTATATTTCTCATGCAGCTAATTTGTTTATACAGCTCATGCGGCAATATTATTCCGTATAAAATTAACATAGAAAAGGCGACAGTTTTCATTCCTGCCGCCCTTTTCTTCTTATCATTATATGTTACACTGATCTTATTCTTACAATTAGAATCTATCTCGCGTAAATCTTCACAAGCTCTACAATCATATCTGTTGCTTTATCCATACCTTCTACTGTCGCATGTTCATAAGGTCCGTGATAACCGTGTCCGCCTGTTCCGAGATTCGGACATGGAAGTCCTCTGTAAGATAACTGGCTTCCGTCAGTACCTCCGCGGATCGGGGAAATATCTTCTGTCACATTTGCATTTTTGCATGCTTCTCTTGCATTATCAATCAGATGCATACAATCAGCAATGATACTTGACATATTGCGGTATTCATCCCGAATTGTTAATTTAACAGTTCCTTCTCCCCATTTTTCATTCATAATCTTTTCAATGTGGCACAGTGTCTTCTTTCTTGCTTCAAAAGAATTCAGATCATGATCGCGAACAATATACTGAGCCTTTGCATAGGCAACATCACCGCTCAAACTGCACAAATGATAAAATCCTTCATAACCGGATGTATCTCTAGGCGTTTCACATCCCGGAAGCATTTGATTAATCTGTGTCGCAAGAAGCACTGCATTGATCATAACATCTTTTGATCCACCCGGATGTACATTAAACCCATTTACTTCAAAAGTTGCTTCACAGGCATTAAAGTTCTCATACTGGATTTCCCCTTCGCCATCTCCATCCAATGTATATGCATACTCTGCCCCAAATCTTTCAATATCAAAATGAGAAGCTCCTGTTCCTACTTCCTCATCCGGTGTAAATGCAACACTGATCTGACCATGAGGAATTTCTTCATCTCTCAGACGTTCAATCAAAGTCATAATCTCTGCAATTCCCGCCTTGTCATCTACACCGAGAATAGTTGTTCCGTCAGATGTAATCAGTGTTCTTCCTTTCAGCGATGGAAGATGCGGAAAATCTTTTACAGAGAGTACACGACCGCTATCCCCGAGTACGAGATCTTCTCCATTATAGTTTTCTGTCAGTACCGGTTTAATTTCATGATCACAGAAATCCGATACTGTATCCATATGGGCAATAAATCCGATCTTTGTTTTCTCTTCATATCCCGGAGTTGCCGGAATGATTCCGTATACAAAGCATTGCTCATCCACAGCAGCATTTTCCACACCCAATTCCTTTAGCTCTTCTACGAGCATCTTTGCCAACTCAAACTGACATGCTGAACTTGGTGTTGTTCCACTCTCTCCGTCACTTGGTGTGCGCACAACAATGTATTTCAACATTCTCTCATATGCCTTCATGTCCTTTTCCTCCCTTATAATTCTTTTGCCTAATTTGCACTATAGCACACCTGACAAATACTGTCAATCTTTCATCCGGAGTGTGATTTTTCATTTTTCACTATGCAAACTGACTATTATAGAGTGCTGCATATTTTCCCTCTTTTGCCATCAGTTCATCATGATTTCCAACTTCTTTTATATCTCCATCTTCCATGTATAAAATCATATCTGCATCTCGAATTGTCGAAAGCCGATGTGCAATTACAAAACTGGTACGTCCCTTCATAAGCTCTACCATAGCTCGCTGAATCAGAACCTCTGTATGAGTATCTACATTACTTGTCGCTTCATCAAGAATCATAATTTCAGGATCCGATGCAATTGCTCTGGCAATCGTCAGAAGCTGTCGTTCTCCTTGTGAAATATTTTCTGCTCCTTTTGACAGCATCATATCATATCCGCCCGGGAGCGTTTTTATAAAGCTATGGGCGCAAGCTGATTTTGCTGATGCGATAATTTTGCTTCTGTCCATATGTTCTTCTGCATACCCAAGATTATCTGCAATTGTTCCTTCAAAAAGCCATGTATCCTGTAAAACCATACCAAATCGATCTCTCAGTTCTTCTCTTGGCATGTCACATATATTAACGCCATCTACTGTAATCGCACCGCCATTCAATTCATAAAACCTCATCAAAAGATTAATCAGAGTTGTCTTTCCTGCTCCTGTCGGTCCTACGATTGCCACCTTTTGTCCCGGTTTCACAGTGAGATTCACTCCATTCATCAACATCCGATCAGGCGTATAGCCGAACTGAACATTTTCAAATCTCACACTGCCGGAACGATCTTCCGGAATCATTCCATTCTCTGCTTCCGGCAATTCTTCTTCTGCATCCAATAATGCAAAAATTCTGTCTCCGGCAGCCTTTGCTGCCCCAAAACTTCCTGCCATTCCTGCCAGCGAAGAAAATGGTTCTGCAAACCTTCTTGTATATTCAAGCATTGCCTGTACATTTCCTACGGTAATAAACCCGCCGAGTGCACGCAGACATCCGATTGCAGCACAGATTACATATCCCATATCATTTACGAAAGTTGTAATCGGACTGACTGCTCCCGCAATTGTCTCTGCCTTGTAGGAACTGTTCTTCAAGTTTTCGTTCAGAGCCTGGAACTGTTCCTTTGCTCTTTCTTGGTAACTAAATGCCTGAACAACTTGCTGACCATTATACATTTCTTCTATGTATCCATTCAATTCTCCCAGTAATTTCTGCTGTCTTTCATAATGCTTTCCACCAGATTTCATAACCCCGGCTGCACTTAATAAAGATAACGGAACCATAATAATTGGAATGAAAGTCAGTTTTGGACTAATCGTCAGCATCATAAGCAAAATACCTATCGCAGTAATAATCTGCGTTACAATTGATGTAAGATTTTGACTTACAGTATTATTAATCATATCTACATCATTTGTAATCACACTAAGGATATCACCATGCGTATGTGTATCATAATAATCTAATTTCAATCTGTGCATTTTGCTGTCAATATCACTTCGAATCTCTCGCATAACATTTGCTGTAATCTTAGCCATGTGAAATCCTTGCAAAAATGAAAAAAATTGTGAAATGAGGTATAATCCTACGAGCGCAGCAAGAAGCCAAAGGATTGTTTCCCAGTAAAACACACCGTCTCGAATACTTTCAAACAGAGTCGTTGTCACTTTTCCAATTACAAACGGCGCCATTACAGTAAAAATTGTACTGACAGAAGCAAACAGCAACACCAAAAACAGCCTAAGTCGATAAGATTTTAAATATCCAAATAATCTCTTAAACGTATGCTTTTTCATCTGAAACTATCTCCTTTCCCAATTGGATTTCCGCGATTTCCCGATAAAGCGGACATGTATTTAAAAGTTCTCTATGTGTTCCCTGACCAACAATCATCCCATCATCAACGACTAAGATACGATCTGCATCAAGAATCGTACTAATTCTCTGTGCAACCATAATTACTGTTGCATTTCCCATTGCTGCTTTCAAATTTTTCCGAAGCGTTAAATCTGTTTTCATATCCAATGCAGAAAAGCTATCATCAAATACATAAATTTCTGGTTCTTTCATAACAGCTCTTGCAATTGCCATTCTCTGTCTCTGTCCACCGGAAAGATTTGTTCCTCCCTGAGCAATTGCCTCATGATATCCATTTTCTTTTTTCAAAATAAATTCCTCTGCACATGCAATTTTTGCTGCTGTCATCCATTCCTGCTCTGTTCCATGACGTTTGCCAAAGTTTAGGTTAGAAGCGATATCTCCTGAAAATAAAACATTTTTTTGAGGAACATATCCAATTAAAGAACGAAGTTCATCTACTGCATATTCTTTTACATTTACGCCGTCAATAAGAACTTCTCCAAATAGAGGATCATACAGCCGTGGAATCAATTTCAAAATACTGGATTTTCCTCTTCCTGTTCCTCCTATAATTGCCGTAATTTCTCCTGGATGTGCTTCAAAACTAATGTCTTTTAAAATTGGTTCCTGGGCTCCTGGATAGGCAAATGTCACATGGCGAAATTCTACCGTAGAACGCAGTGGACGATCTTTTACAGAAAATGAACCATCCTTAATACTTGTTTCTGTTTCCAATACTTCCCCAATACGTTTAGAACAGGCATACGCCGTAGGAAACATCATAATAACAAGTGCCAACATCATTGCCGACATAAGTACCATACTGATATATTGACTGTTCGCCACTAAAGAACCAACTTCCATAGCCCCTGTCTCAACATAATGTGCTCCTAAACCCAATACCGCTGCTGTTGTCACCCCAAAAATCACATTAATCACTGGTAAAAGAAGACTTGTAATTCTTCCTGACAGCATTGCCGTAGCAGCATAATCCTTGTTCGCTTCTCCAAATCGACTACTTTCCGTTTTTTGCTTATTGAATGCCCTAATAACTCTGACACCTTCCAATGACTCCAAAAATAATTGATTAATTCGATCGAGTTTCTTCCGCAATTTAATAGAATATCTGGATGCAAATAAAATGATAATGCCACATCCGATCAATAACACCGGAATTGCAACACTAAGTACAGAACTAACCTTTCCCCCTGTCGCTGCTGAAAATACGAGTCCGGCAATTGCCATCATTGGCGCAAGAATTCCAATCCGCAAAAGCATCGTAAGAAAATTTTGAACATTTGTGATATCTGACGTACTTCTTGTAACAAGACTCGCCGTTCCGAAATGATCCAATTCTGCCGCAGAAAAGCTCTGAACTTTTTCAAATACCTGCCTGCGGAGATTCGCTGAAAAATCTGTTGAAATGCGAGATGCAATTTTTACAGATAAAAAATTCACAACTCCTGCAAGCGCAGTAACTCCCGCCATAATAGCTGCGAGTACCAAAATCATATTCTGAGAATTCTCTGTTACCCCATTATTAATCATTTGTGCAAGTAAAGACGGCAGCATCATTTCTGCAATTGCTGCAAATAAAATCAAAATAGACAATAATAGAATCTGCCGTCCCTTTAGTTTAACTTTTGAAAATATTGTTTTCATATACACATCCTTTCTTAAACGGTCAATTTAATTCCTGACAATAGAAACATGAAGCTCCCTAGTGCATATTTCTGAAGTTTCATATATTCTTCTCGCGAAACTATTCCACCATAATTCATGATCTCCATATTTCCGCTATGTCCTGCAATATAAAGATTTGAAGAAGTAAAACCGTTTTTTAAATAGAATTTCCTTCGGGCTATTCTTTGTTCTTTATTTGCAGCATGATCATCCAATTGTTCTATCAAAAGAACGATCTTCTTTCCAGAAAAACGTCTGCATACTTCCTGCATAATCTTACTTCCTGTTCCCCGGCTTCGAATCTTTCCTGAAACAGCAAGATAATCTACCATGACCAGTTTTTCATATGGAATCACCATGACAAATCCCTGCAAGACTCCATCTTCTATTGCTGTTAATAACTGTGCCTTCCCTCTTTTCACGGAATGTCGGATTGTAAAAAAAGGTTTTCTCTCTGATTTTGGAAATGCTTCCAAATAAATTTCTTTCACTTCTTTCCATGACTTCTGATTTACATTAAAAAATTTCATCTGTATACTCCTATCTTCTTGTAATTTCCTTTGCCTTGTGATATTGTAAAGTATACAGTAACTGTAAAGTCAAGGGTGATTGAAATGAAAAATAAAAAATTTTTATATACAACCGGCCAATTTGCAAAACTCAATGGGATTAACAAACGTACTTTGCATTATTATGACGAAATTGGATTATTTTCTCCGGAAATAAAAACAGACAATGGATATCGATACTATACCTGCTTCCAAACAGTGCAATTAGAACTGATTATGACACTTCGAAAGATTGGATTATCAATAGAAGAAATCATACATTACCAACAAAGTCCTTCCGGCAGCTCCTTTGCAGAATTAATTGCTGAAAAAAAAGAGTTCATTGATAGATCAATCCAAGAACTTTTAAATATAAAAACATTTTTAGAAGAAAAATCAAACAAGTTAGCATTAAGTCTTACCGCAAAAGAAGATGAAATAACTGTAGTTTCACTACCTGAACAACGTATTTTGCTCAGCGATCCTATTACCGGAGCATATGATGATGATGATTTTATTGTCGCCAGTGATTTCTCTCTCCGCCTAAAATCTATTTTTGGACTATATGACAATTTTGGAAGCCGTATTTCTACAGAACAGATTTCAAACAGACAATATCACAAATATGACTGTTTCTTTGCCTATGGACGGGCAGATATCGAAATTTATGATATTCTCAGACCTGCAGGCACATATTTGCGTACCTACTGCATTGGCAATTGGGATCGTCTTCATACTGTCTACGATAAAATCTGCAATTTTGCAGCCGAAAATGAGTTAGAATTATATGGATATGCCTATGAAGAAGGATTAAACGAGATGTCTTTGCGAAATTGCCAAGATTATATTACAATGATTACAATTCCTTGCAAGAAAAAAGCGCTATGAGTGATTCCGGAAGAATCGACAAATAGCGCAAGTTTTTATAAAATAGAAAAAGTATCCTCTTTCGACGATACTTCTAATAATAAATGCCGCAGACCGGAATCGAACCGGTACGAAAGTATAAGTTTCGCAGGATTTTAAGTCCTGTGCGTCTGCCAGTTCCGCCACTGCGGCATATATCTTACAATATTTAATTTAAAACACTTATTAATAATAAAAAATGCCGCAGACCGGAATCGAACCGGTACGGGAGTATAAGTCCCGCAGGATTTTAAGTCCTGTGCGTCTGCCAGTTCCGCCACTGCGGCATTATCTGCAGCAAATACTATTTGCTGCAAATGGGACCAATAGGGCTCGAACCTATGACCCTCTGCTTGTAAGGCAGATGCTCTCCCAGCTGAGCTATGATCCCGTATAACATTTTAAAGCTGAACAAATCAGCAACGACCCGGATGGGACTCGAACCCACGACCTCCGCCGTGACAGGGCGGCGCTCTAACCAACTGAGCCACCGGGCCAGATATGAATTTGTATAGTGGACCTTCGGGGACTCGAACCCAGGACCGATCGGTTATGAGCCGATTGCTCTAACCAACTGAGCTAAAGGTCCAAATCTTCTAAAATCACTATCCTGTCTAATGTAAATAAATGGGACCAATAGGGCTCGAACCTATGACCCTCTGCTTGTAAGGCAGATGCTCTCCCAGCTGAGCTATGATCCCATATTATTTATAAGCTGAATAAATCAGCAACGACCCGGATGGGACTCGAACCCACGACCTCCGCCGTGACAGGGCGGCGCTCTAACCAACTGAGCCACCGGGCCAGATCTTATGTACCTTCAAAACCAC
>JAGZJD010000137.1 GCA_018365895.1 Lachnospiraceae bacterium
TACAAATTGCGGGATTTTAGGCAGGATTGTTCCCACGCATTGCAGGAACTTTAAGTATTCTTAATTTAGATAGTATTCGCTCTGTACTCACGCCACATAGCAAGAGCCCGGGCTCCCGCATAAACTCTGGATTTCCGAGCTCCATTTTTTATTCCCACTCGATTGTCGCATTCGGTTTCGGACTCATATCATAGCAGACGCGATTTACATTCTTAACTTCTTTCATAATTCGGTCTGTAATCTTCAATAAAATATCCCAGTCAATTTTCTCGATTGTTGCTGTCATAGCATCCACTGTATTTACTGCACGGATAATAACCGGATACTCAAAGCTTCTTGCATTGTCACGCACACCAACTGATTTAAAGTCCGGAACAACTGTAAAATACTGCCATACAGTTTTATCCAAACCTGCTTTTGCAAACTCTTCACGAAGAATCGCATCTGATTCCCGCACTGCTTCAAGTCGATCCTTTGTAATTGCTCCAAGACATCTAACGCCAAGTCCCGGTCCCGGGAACGGCTGTCTATATACCATGTCAGCAGGAAGACCAAGCTCAATTCCACATGCACGAACTTCGTCTTTGAATAACTGTTTCAAAGGCTCTACCAGTGCAAACTGCAGGTCTTCCGGAAGACCGCCTACATTGTGGTGGGATTTTACCATCTTCGCTGTCTTTGTTCCGCTCTCCACAATATCCGGATAAATTGTTCCCTGTCCAAGGAAATCAATGCCTTCTAACTTACGTGCTTCTTCTTCAAATACACGGATAAATTCTGCTCCGATGATCTTACGTTTTTCTTCCGGATCTGCAACATTTTCCAGTTTTCCTAAAAAGCGCTCTGTTGCATCAACATAAACTAAATTTGCATCCATTTTATCGCGGAACTGTTCCACAACACTCTCGGATTCTCCCTTTCTCATCAGACCATGATTTACATGTACGCAAGTCAGCTGCTTGCCAATTGCCTTAATCAAAAGAGCTGCCACAACAGAACTATCTACACCGCCGGATAACGCTAAAAGAACTTTCTTATCTCCTACTTGCTGGCGAACCAGTTCAATCTGGTCTGCAATAAAATTCTTCATATTCCAGTTTGCTTCCGCATGGCATGTATCAAATACAAACTTCTTCAAAAGTTCCATCGTCTCTTCTTCACATGTTGGGAATGCCTCTAACTTTGTCTCACAGAGCGCTTTCTCATGAGCTACTGCCATAACCGGATATCCAGCTTCATAAATCTCAGCGTTAACATCAATTTCCTCCCCATCAACGATATGATTTGGACCGCCATAAATAATAATACCTTTCACATTCGGCAGTTTTTTCAATTCTTCTGCTGTAATATCATGAGGATAAATCTCACTGTACACACCAAGCGCACGAATCTGGCGTGCCAATACTGTATTTTCTGTACTTCCCAAATCAAGGATAACAATCATGTCCTGTTTCATTTTTTTAATTCCTTCCTGTTTATTATTTTTTATCCAGTTGCTTTTTACTATCTGCTCACTTAACAGACTGCAATACATTAATGCATCTTTTCTTCTACGACAGCGGAAGCCACCGTAAAATCTTTTTGATTTCCACATCCCAGAAATCCCAGCAATGGGTTCCGGCTGACTCACGATAAGTTATATCAAATCCCATTTTCTTGAACTGCTCTGCCACCTTCTTCTGAGACGCATACAAAAAATCTTCTGTGCCACAGCACTCGTATAACTTCGGGAGTGGTCTGCCGGATTTCTTAAGCTCCTCTGCCAGCTTCAGCAAATCATTTTCAGAACCTTTCACTTGCGAAATCGGTCCAAAAATGCCTGTCCAAAAACCTTCATCAATAGAAGCATTAATATTTCTCTCCAACACATCTTGAACATCTAATGCAGCCGAAAGTCCTGCCGCATATCCAAATGTCTCCGGCTTAGTAAGCGCAAGCTTGAATGCTCCATAGCCTCCCATCGAATTTCCTGCAACAAACGTCTCTTCTCTCTTATCCGACATATTTGGGAAAAACTCCCTGCAAAGAGCCGGAAGCTCCTCCGCTATATACTTCCAGTATTTCTGACCATAAGCCGTATCCGTATACCAACTCAAATCCGCATTCGGCATTACTACTGCAATTCCAAGATTGCTGACATAGCGCTCGATCGATGTTCGCCGATTCCAACAAGTGTGATCATCCGACATCCCGTGAAGCAAATATAACGTCGGATATTTTCCTTCGCTTTTTGCGCCTGAAAGCCCAATCTGCTCTTTCGTTCGCTGTGGTAAGATCACGTCCAGATTCACACATTTGCCAAGAACATCTGAAAAACAATTCACATGCAATAAAGCCATCTTTTCGTCTCTCCTTCAATGTTTCATGAATCTTAAAACAATAATACTCCGGTATTTCTTCCGGAGTTACTTTCATATTTGTTATTATAATCGATTTGTCTAAAGATTTCTACGATAAAAATAAGAAATCCCAAAATTTTTCTGGCATTTTACATCATATCAGCAAAAATTTTGCCCATTTTGAAACTCCATAAAAATTTCTATAAAAAAATTTAAAATGAAATGCAACAAATTGGATAAAATAATACTCATAATATATATACTAAAATTCAAAAAATATAGGAGGTTCTTGTATATGAACAAAAAACATTTATGGAGTGCTATACTCGCAGCAACATTGCTTATGCTAACAGTTGGGTGCTCCACTGCCAACACTGCCAAAAAAGAAAATACCAAAGAGTCTAATGATACCGAAAAAGTAACCGGTATCTACCTCACTTATGGAGAAAATAATTCCAATTACATTTTTGCTGATCCTGAACAGAATACACTGTTTCTTGCTGAGATTCCGGAAGATAAACTGTATGATCAGGAAGGTAACAAAATTTCACGCTCTGATCTAGAGGCTGGTTCTACACTTGAATTATACGGAAAAGGTGCGATGACCATGAGTATTCCTCCTCAGTATAGTGGCGTATCTAAGGCTGTCATCGTCAAAGACGGCGACGCTGCCCTTGCTGAAAAATATCAGGCGCTTGTTGATGAACTCTATCCAGAAGCAGATCCTTCCGAGATCCCATATCTCACTATCGAAAATACCCAGTCTCTCGGATATGTTTCTACTTCCGTAGACCCATTTTCCTATCGCTGGACCGGAGGTAATAGCGCTAACGATACATCCAACCAGATTCTGGATCCTTCTCCAGATGCTGTACTGCCGGAAATCATCAACGATACCGAGGATAAGCATTTGACATTATTATTCTCTTCCCGCCCGGATACTCTTTCTGTAAAGAAACTCAGTTCTGACCTGTCTTCTTCTGAGGATATTCCTGTAGAAAGCAATGACCAGGGATTCATAATCACCGCAGCAGACTCATCAGACGATGTAATATATGAAGCGGAAGGTACTTGGGAATATGGAACCGTTGTTTATCGTTTTCTTGTCAAAGGCTCTGCCGCAAACTAATCATTAACTTTAAACACAATACTTTAAATATATTCTATTTAAAATGAGGCTGATGCAAAAACCTTTCCGGTTCAAATCATTTCTAATGATCTCGCATCAGCCCCATCTATATATTATCTATCCCCTCCAAACAATGTCTTTATAAATTACATTTGTTTTCTTACAATCTTATATTCATCATCCAGTTGGAAATAAGGACATTCCCGCACAGAATTTGTCATAAAACGCATCATTTCATCCTCATCCAAATTCACTTCACAAATATAATACTCATAATCTTCATCGTACACATAATTGCTGCAACACTCACAATTTGTCACGACTTTCTTAGTTCCTTTATTCATAAACATCCCTCTGTTTCAAAACTTATAATAAAAAATCTCCATATTTCTCCTGTAGAAAACACAGCAATCCTTCGCATCCATCCACAACATCTTTATAAGTCTCGTCAAAATTACCTGTGTACCACGGATCTGCAATATTTCCTTTGCGTGCTGTAAAATCAAGAAGTTTATACATCTTCTTATCTGGAGCCGCGCCAAGCATTCTGTGCATATTGCGAATATTCGCTTCATCCATTCCTATGAGGTAATCATATACCTCATAGTCTTCTTTGGTTATCTGCCTTGCCCGGTGATCTCCACAATAAATCCCCTGTTCCTCCAGTTTTCTCCTTGTTCCGTAGTGAACCGGATTCCCAATTTCTTCGCGGCTGGTGGCAGCTGAATCAACATAAAACTTATCGTCAATATTTTTCCTTTTAATCATATCTTTAAAAACATACTCTGCCATAGTCGAACGGCAGATATTGCCGTGGCAAATAAATAGTACCTTTATTTTCTCCATTTTATCTCCTCATATCCTCTCAAAGCCTTATAAATACTGGCTTTTCAGCCTT
>JAGZJD010000138.1 GCA_018365895.1 Lachnospiraceae bacterium
CAAAATGGATGTCCCCTGTAAAATACAGGGAAACATCCATATCTTGCTGTGCCTAATTCATAAAATCAATGTGTCCAGGATTCTGGGTACATATCAAAATTTTGGACGCTCTTTTTTATTTTTTGCTATTCTTTTTACTATTAGAATCCTTCACTTTATCTTTCTTCGATTCCGTTTTCTAACTTTTAATCTCTGTTTTGTCATAGTGTATATTACGGCACACAAAAAGACGCAGCTTCCAAAAGGAACTGCGCCTCTATATTGCTTTCTATTCCATTTCTGATAAAAGTTTCTCAATACTTACCAACTTGACACTTAAAATAAAAATATCCGTTGCCATTGCAAGCTCTTCTTCTGTAGGAAATGTCGGAGCAATCCGAATGTTACTGTCATGCGGATCTTTGCCATACGGAAACGTAGCGCCAGCCTCTGTCATAATTACACCGGCTTCTTTTGCTTTTTCCACAATCTTCTTCGCACATCCGTCCAGTGCATCAAAAGAAATGAAATAACCTCCGCGTGGTTCCATCCAGAAACCGATTTCCAGTTCCCCCAACTCTTCTTTCAGTTTCCCGAGAACAATCTCAAATTTCGGCCGGATAATATCGGCATGTTTTTTCATATGCTGTACCATACCGTGAATATCCCCAAAAAATCTTGCATGGCGGAGCTGATTTACTTTATCGTGTCCAATTGTCTGAATTTTCATCTGTTTACGGATATCGATCAAGTTTGCATCAGAAGCTGCAATCGCCGCAATCCCGGAACCCGGAAAACTAATCTTGGAAGTAGAAGCAAATTTATAAACCATGTCCGGATGTCCTTCCTTCTTACATTCCATCAGAATCTCAATAAGATAGTCCTGCTTATCTTCATACAAATGATGAATTCCATATGCGTTATCCCAATAAATACGGAAATCCTCTGCTGCCGGTTCCAGACATGCAAAACGATGTACCGTCTCATCAGAGTATGTAATTCCCTGTGGATTAGAGTATTTCGGCACACACCAGATTCCCTTAATCGCAGGATCGCTACTTACTAATTTCTCTACAAGATCCATATCCGGTCCTGATTCTGTCATCGGAACATTGATCATCTCAATTCCAAAATATTCTGTAATTGCAAAGTGTCTGTCATATCCCGGAACCGGACATAAAAACTTCACTTTATCAAGCTTGCACCACGGCGTACTGCCCATAACGCCGTGTGTGAAAGAACGTGCAATGGTATCGTACATTACATTCAGGCTGGAATTCCCAAAAATAACAATATTATCCTTTGGCACTTCAATCATATCTGCAAGGAGCTGCTTCGCCTCTTTAATTCCATCGAGAACACCATAATTACGGCAATCCACTCTTTCTTCACAGATTAGATCTGAATCACTTGTTAATACGTCCATCATTCCCATAGAGAGATCTAACTGCGCCTTTGACGGCTTCCCTCTTGACATATCTAACTTGAGTCCTTTTGCCTTTACCTCTGCAAATTGTGCCTCTAATTCTTCTTTTAATTCCAGCAGTTCCTCTCTGCCAAGTTCACTGTACGCTGCCATTGCGTATCCCTCCTACCTGATTTTCTTTTTCACTCCTTGCATCATACTAAATTTTTGACGTTTCGTCAATTGTTTCTTGCATTTATTTCTTGTTCTATTCGTATTTTTATGGTTTTTAACATATTTTTTGAAATATATTTACATTATTTATTCATTTTGTTTTCCAACATCCTAATCCACAAGATTTTTTCATTACCAAATTACATAATAAAACCTTGCACGAAGCTGCATACGCTCTTGTACGCTTCTCCTTGCAAGGTTTCTCGTTGCCGTTATTTCATTTTCTGCTATTTCACTAAGATATTATTTTTCAATCAAAAGAGATTTTCCTGTCATCTCTTTTGGCTGTTCCATTCCCATCAGTTCAATTAATGTCGGTGCAATATCTGCAAGACATCCACCTTCGCGAAGTCCATACTTCTCATCTGCATTGATTAAGATAAATGGAACCGGATTCGTTGTATGTGCTGTAAACGGAGCGCCTGTTTCTTCGTCAATGAGCTGCTCTGCATTTCCA
This sequence comes from Lachnospiraceae bacterium, assembly GCA_018365895.1. The sequence continues at coordinate 2,076 of JAGZJD010000138.1, forward strand.
TGATCTGCACAAAGGAACATCTGTCCGCCCACTTCTTTTAACGCTTCCACTGTCTTTCCAACACATGCATCAACCGCCTCAATTGCTTTGATCGCTGCATTTTCCACTCCGGTATGTCCTACCATATCCGGATTTGCAAAATTCACAATAATGACATCGTATGTTCCTGACTGAATTGCAGCAACCAGTTTATCGCATACTTCCGGCGCACTCATCTCCGGCTGAAGATCGTACGTTGCCACCTTCGGAGATTTAACAAGAATACGGTCTTCTCCTTCATTCGGCTCTTCTACGCCGCCATTAAAGAAGAACGTTACATGCGCATATTTCTCTGTTTCAGCAATACGTGCCTGTTTTAATCCATTTGCTGCAAGAAATTCCCCAAATGTATTTGTAATTTCTGTTTTAACAAATGCAACCAGTTTGTTCTCAATTGTTACATCATACTCTGTAAAGCAGACATAAGTTGTTTTTACGCGTTCGCCTCTGTCAAATCCTGTAAAGCTGTCATCACAGAATGTTCTTGTAATTTCTCTTGCACGGTCCGGGCGGAAGTTAAAGAAGATCACAGAATCCTTCTCCTGAATCATTGCTGTAGGAGCTCCGTCTTTCATAATCACAGTTGGAAGTACAAATTCATCTGTCTTGCCATTATCGTAAGAAGCCTGAATGGCATCTGCTGCAGCTTCTGCCGGAACACCTTCACCTTTCACCATGGCTTTGTATGCTAATTCTACTCGATCCCATCTGTTATCACGATCCATCGCGTAATAACGTCCCATGACAGTCGCTACTTCTCCTACTCCGATTTCTTTCATCTTCGCTTCCAGCTCTGTCACATACTCTTTACCGGATGCCGGCGGTGTATCTCTTCCGTCTAAGAAGCAATGTACATATACCTTTGAAAGACCCTGTCTTTTTGCCAGTTCCAGCAGACCATAAATATGTGTGTTATGACTATGAACGCCTCCGTCAGATACAAGTCCGAACAGGTGAAGCGCACTGTCATTTGCCTTTGCATTTTCGCAGGCAGCAAGCAGCGCTTCATTTTCAAAGAAGTCTCCGTCCTGGATTGCTTTTGTAATTCTTGTCAGATCCTGATATACAATCCGTCCTGCTCCCATATTCAAATGACCAACTTCTGAATTCCCCATCTGACCTTCCGGAAGTCCCACTGCCATTCCACTGGCATTTCCTTCGACAAACGGATAGTCTGCCATTAATTTATCCATAACCGGAGTTGCAGCTTCTGCCACTGCATTTCCCTTTGTTTCTGTATTTAATCCGTAACCATCTAAAATCATCAATACTGTAGGTTTTTTACTCATCATATTCTCTCCTTCTCTGGTACTTTGAATATATGCTCTTTCCAGAGTTCATTTTACATGATTTTAAAATGGCTTGCAAGTTATATTCTTAACAATTTTGATATAAAACAAGGGATTCATATGGGCGAAGTGTCAAATGTGCTGCTATCTTGGCATCTTCATAATTTGCAATCAGAAGTTTGGCATTCTCTGCGGAAAATTCTTCCGGCACTTCATAGGACAGCTCTTTTTCTGAAAAATTACATATAACAAGAAGCCTTTCTTCTCCCAGTTTTCTTTCATACACAAAGAGATCCGGATCTTCCGGCAGTAATAATTGGTATGTACCATATGGAATGATATCGTACTCTTTTCGCAGTCGGATCAATTCCTTATAAAAATAAAATACTGAATCTTTTCTGGACAGCTGTTCTTTCGCGTTGATTTCTTTATAGTTCGGATTAACCATGATCCACGGTGTTCCTGTTGTAAATCCTGCATGCTCACCGTCGTCCCACTGTACCGGTGTTCTTGCGTTATCACGGCTTCTGCAGCGAAGGTAATGCAGCATTTCATCCGGTGTAACACTTCCGCGCCCTACTTCTTCCTCATATGCATTCAGACTTTCAATATCTCTGTAATCTTCCAGTTTTTCAAACGGAACATTTGTCATGCCAAGTTCTTCTCCCTGATATACATAAGGAGTTCCCTGCATCATATGGAGACAGACTGCCAGTGTTTTGGCGGAATACTCCCGAAACTGCGGCGAATCATTGCCAAGCCTTGATACCATTCGCGGCTGATCGTGATTGCACCAATATAGACTGTTCCATGCCTTTCCTTCCAGACCGGTCTCCCATCTGGACATTACCTCTTTCAGTTCCCGCAGATCGATCTTTTTGTCTGTCCATTTCCCAAGCGGTC
>JAGZJD010000139.1 GCA_018365895.1 Lachnospiraceae bacterium
TGTAGAGATTCAAATACCCCCTACCCTCACTCTCAAAACTTGTATTCCACATATCTATCTTCCGTCATTGTCTTTACATTATGATGATGCTCACATAAATTAATTATTTCAGTTCTGTGCTTCTCATAACAGCATACGCTCCACATGATAAAACAGAAATAATCAGTCCCAAAGTTACAACAGGAAAGAAATAATTTACCGTTCCATCACCCATAAATCCCATTGCTCTCATAAAGAAATCGCCAATCTTATTTACAGCCTGTTCTGAAAATACATATTTAAATAATGCAATTATTGCCAGCACAGCACCGCCTAGACCAACGCAGGAATAAACTAATATAGTTCTTCTGACTTTATTGATTCCCAAAACCATCAGATACAACAGGCAGCAATCCAAAACGTAAATAAGAAACAGCCATAACCAGTTCATAAACACATTATTATATCCATATATTCCACTATAAAGAGAACGGTAATCCTGATTAAAGTAATGAATCATCTGCCCAACAATCGTATCTATAAGTGCCATTATTCCACTGATAAACAAGAACATAGACATGGTCGCTGCAAAGATAATCTTTCGCGTAAATCCATTTTGTATCAGCATTTTAAAGTCCTGGCTAAATCCCAATGCCCCCAGTATGCCAACATATATTAAACTGTTAATCTCCAACAAACTTGTGCCTATCTCTTCAAATGTTCCCATACTGATTCCAATAATCAGCATGATAAGAGCAACAAACGCATATTGTATTGCATAAAACACCCAGATATACTTGAAAGAAGTCATACATTCATATTGAACAACAGCTTTTAATTTTTTCATGCTAGTTCCCGCCCTTCTCTGTTAATTTAACAAATAATTTTTGTAAGTTCATAGCTGAAATCTGCAGATTACTATTTTCCGGCAACGGTGTCTTTTCGCCCAATACATAAGCAATTTTCAGACTGCCTAATTCATCATAGCCAATCACATTTTTATCTGTGCAGTAATCGTCTACTTCTTTCGTAATTCCTGAAATACTGTACCCCGTTTCTAAAAGCCTTTCCACACTTTCCTGCAGAAGGATTTTTCCTTTATCAATCAAAACAACTTCCTCAATGATATTTGCCACTTCTTCAATTAAGTGTGTGGCAATGATGATTGTACGCTCCCCGTCTTCATAGTCCTTCAAAAGTAAATCATAAAACAATTCTCTGTGATTTGCGTCCAGTCCCAAAACAGGCTCGTCAAAAATCACATAAGGTACATTCAATGACAGGGCAACCGTTAATTTAAAAATTGACTGATAGCCTTTTGATAATGCTTTGAACCTTTTATCCGTATCCAAATTGAATTTCTCAGAAATTTCCAGAGCTTTATCTATATTGAAACTGTCGTAGAAGCGATTAATCCACTTAAAATGCTCTTTGATTTTTAAATCTTTATCATATAAATCGGTTTCACTCATACAGAATATTTTTTCTTGTACCTTCATGTTTTCTCTTGCCGGAACATCATCAACAAGGACTTTACCTTCATTCGCAAAAATTCTGTTGGCAATTACATTGATAAGGGTGGATTTTCCAGCTCCGTTTCTTCCTAAAAATCCATAGATTTTTCCAAATTCAAAAGAAAAAGAAACATTATCTAATGCTGTTAAACCGTTGTATTTTTTCGTGATATTTTTAATTTGAATTGCCTGCATGTTCATATCCCCTTTCTATCAATGAAATAACTTCTTCTTTCGTCATCTGCAATTTCGATGCTTCTTCAATCAGAGAAGCAACATATTGTTCATAAAATTGCCCCTGCCGTTTCAGACGGATTTTCTGGACCGCCCCTTCTTTTACAAACATACCCAGCCCTCTTTTCTTGTATATTATTTCTTCATCCACCAACATGTTCATCCCCTTTAGAACTGTATGAGGATTGATGCTCAGCAAAGCTGAAATTTCATTCGTTGAGGGAATTTTTGTTTCTTCGGGAAACACTCCCGTAAAAATGGAATCTTCCAACTGCTCTGCAATCTGAATAAAAATCGGTTTTTCTATATTCGGATTGATATGCACTGTATCACCGCCTTTGTTTGTACGTTAGTTAGTTGAGTAACTAACTACCTTTGCTTATAATATACACACTCTGCTATATATTGTCAACCAATTTTTGACAAAAACGCAAAACGTCCGAATCTCCCGTTTAAAACAAGATCTTCGGACGTTTCAAAAGACATATTTATTTCCCGTTAAAAATTCATGCCATAATATCGGCATATTGCCAAACCAATATACTTTGTAACCACCTTTCCTTTTCAGGATAAACCGTCACATTACTGGAGCGTCAAGATTTTTTTCCTGCATATTTGTTTAAAAAAATGTAGATTCCAAGTAACACAATAACTGCAATCCCAACTACCATATACATTGATGAAATACTTACCTGATTTTTAAAAAAGTATAAATTACAGTCAAGAGAATTTTTCAGTTCTTCAATTATTCCTGACGGAATCCCCTGATTTTTCATTTCTGCAAGAGCTCCCTGCATTGCATGATTTCGAATAAGAGACGTACCATAAGTACCCGGCAAAAATGAAATTACCTTTTGTAATCCCTCATCAAATGATGAAACAGGCATATATGCGCCGCAAATAAACCCATATCCCGCACTTATAATAGTACCTACTGCTGAAATTTGCCCTTGTGTTGATAAAAAAAAGTTAATAATCGAAGACAGCGCTGTTCCAAATAAAACAAGGAGTATAATATCTATAAATAAAAAACATACATCTGCAAACGACATATACCAGCCAACTGCAGCCACATATATAAGACAGATGCCCGTTGCAGCAAAACAGATGATAAGTGTTGAAATTAAAGTCGCTATGTAATAACTCAGCGAAAGTACAGAATCTTTTACAGGAGATATTTTTAAGTCTTTTATTGTACCATTTGCTTTATCCTGTACCATCAAAAAATTCGAACAAAAAGCAACCGTCACACATGAAACTGCAAGAATAGATGATATAAGCTGACTGCCTACAAGTCCTTCTATTATATTTTCCGAAATATTTAATGTATCCGGTAAGCCTGATGTAAAACTGTCACGATATACATTCCCGAGAAAAGTCGCATAAAGTATAAGCAAAATACCCGGTGTAATTAAAGAAGTAAAGAACATTCCTTTATCTTTAAAAAACAACTTGATATTTCTTTTAATGAGAATGAAAGATGTACTCATTTTTCTGTCCCTCCTGTTAATGTTTTACCTGTAACTGCAAGAAAAACATCGTCCATCTTTCCCTTTGTTATTTCGTAATCGTGAAATAATTGGGGATTCTGGATAATCAAATCTGTTGCCACTCCTGTATTTGGAACAAAAAGGCGATAACCGTTTTGTATCTTCTCATATTCTATTCCAAGTTTTTTAATATTCTCTTCCTGTTCGCCATAGATTGTAATATAGTCTCCGGTATAAACATTTTTCAATTCAAGAGGCGTGCCTTCTGCAGATATTTTTCCATCATCAATAATTACGACATAATCTGCCTCTGCTGCTTCCTCCATATAATGCGTCGTCAGAAACACTGTCATATTTTCATTTTTTCGAAAATCTGATATAACATTCCAAAGTATTCTGCGAGTTTGTGGGTCAAGCCCTGTTGTTGGTTCATCAAGAATAAGAATTTTGGGCTTATGGAACAAAGCTCTTGCAATATCAATTCTCCGACGCTGCCCTCCCGATAATTTACCAACTGTTCGTTTCAATAAGTCTTTAAAATCGAGTATTTCTGCAAGCTCATCAATCCTTTTCTTAAATTCCCTTCCGGTAATACCATATAAAGCGGCACGGCTTTGTAAATTGTCATAAACAGAAAGTGCAGAATCCAGAACAGAAGACTGAAAAACTACACCAAGTTCGCTTTTAATAAAATCCATATCTTTATCTAAGTCATGTGCATTAATTACAACGCTGCCGCTGTCTTTTGACAGTTGTCCGCACATGATATTGATTGTAGTGGATTTTCCTGCACCATTGATACCAAGAAAGGCAAATAATTCACCTGTTTTCACATGAAAACTCAAGTCCTGAACAGCTTTTACATTTCCAAAACTTTTGCTAAGATGATTAATTTGTATTATAGGCTTCATTCTGTTCCTCCCATCCCCCATAATTGCTGTAAAATATAGAAAAAGACAGCCCTCCACTTATATAACATATAGAGTTCTGTCTTATTTCTATTTGCAGCAGTTCTGCATAATATTATTTCTGCAC
>JAGZJD010000140.1 GCA_018365895.1 Lachnospiraceae bacterium
GGAAGAAAAAAAGAAGGAGGAGTCAGGTTTGAAGATTGCAATACCTTTGGATGAAAATAAGAAAGATGTCTGTGTATCATTTGCCAGAGCACCTTATTTTATGGTGTGTGATGTAAAGGCAGATACTGTTGAAATTTTAGATAATCCTGCGGCAGAGGCAGAAGGAGGCGCCGGATTAAAGGCGGCACAGTTTGTGTTAGACAGCGGTGCAGATACGATCATCACTGTTCGCTGTGGAGAAAATGCAGGAAATGTATTTAAAGCTGCAGAAATAAAAATATATAAATCTCAAGTAGAGGATGCAAGAGAAAATATAGAATTGTTAAAGGAAGAAAAGCTATCAGAACTTACAAAGTTTCATGCAGGCTTTCATGGGATACAATAATGAAAATTGCAGTTCTAAGCGGTAAAGGCGGAGCGGGAAAGACATTTGTGTCTGTGAATCTTGCTGTATCAGCGAATCGGTCAACTTACATTGATTGTGATGTGGAAGAGCCGAACGGAAGGTTGTTTCTTAAACCGCAAAATGTAGAAAATAAAATAGTTTACAGATGTTTGCCAAAGTTTCGGGAAAATCAGTGTGACGGATGTAGAAAATGTGTAGATTTTTGCCAGTTTCACGCACTTGTGTATGTGAAGGATAAGCCAATGCTTTTTTCAGAAGTGTGCCACTCTTGCGGAGGGTGTGAGATGGTCTGTCCGAAAGATGCCGTAACAGAGACAGAATATGAACTGGGGCACGTAGAAATAGGTATTCACCATCAAGTCAATGTTGTTACGGGAATATTAAATATCGGGGAGGCCTCCGGCATTGCAGTTATTAAATCTGCCAAAAAGGAAGGATTTCAAAAAGAGGGATTAAGTATTGTTGACTGTCCTCCGGGAAGTGCTTGCAGTGTTAATGAGAGCATTGGAGATGCAGATTATTGTATTTTAGTGGTAGAACCAACCTCATTTGGATTTCATAATTTTAAAATGGTCTATGAATTGGTGAATCTGTTGGGGAAAAAATGTGGAGTTGTTATCAATAAACAGGATCTTCCGTATGAACCATTGGAAAAATTTTGCATAGAGAATCAAGTGGAGATTCTGGCGAGAATTCCTTATGATCGGGAGGCAGCAGAGCTTTCCGCGAAAGGGAAGATCGTATGTGAAGAAAAGGAAGAGTACCGCGTACTATTCCGAGATATTTTGAAGAAAATCGGAGGTGAGATATCATGAAAAGGCTTCTGATTTTAAGTGGAAAGGGCGGAACCGGAAAGACAACGACAGCTGCCGCATTTATTCAGTTCTCAAAATCCCGTGCCATCGCAGATTGTGATGTGGACGCGCCGAATCTTCATATTGTTACAGAAAAAAACAATGAGTGTAAGACAAAAGATTTTATCGGATCAAACAAAGCGGTTATCGATGAGAATGCGTGTGTACATTGCGGAATCTGTGCAGAAAAATGCAGATTTGATGCTATTTTAGACAAGGGAAAATCTTATTATGTGGACGAATATAATTGTGAAGGCTGTGGTGTTTGCCAGTACGTTTGTCCGAAAGATGCGGTACGTCTCGTGGAAGATGTTGCGGGAGAACAGAAGCTCTATCTTGGGGATGCTGTATTCAGCACCGCGACGCTGAAAATGAGTCGTGGAAATTCCGGTAAATTAGTGACAGCAGTGAAGCTTGATATGCTGAAACATGCGCCGGAGACAGAACTTGCTATTGTGGATGGTTCTCCGGGAATCGGCTGTCCGGTCATAGCTTCTGTCAGCGGAATGGATCTGGTGCTTGTAGTTGCAGAGCCGTCCATTTCGGGGCTTCATGATCTGAAGCGCCTTGTAAAAACGACGGATACCCTTGGAACAAAGCTTGCTGTCTGTGTAAATAAATGGGATCAGAGTCCGGAAAATACAGAATGTATTGTTTCTTTCTGTGAGGAAAATAAAATTCCGTTTACGGGAAAGATTCCTTATGATAAAACTGCTTCCAAAGCAATCAATGAAGGGAAAAGTTTGGCAGAGATTGACTGTGCTGCAAGGACAGCGCTTTTGGAGGTTTATGAAAATGTGCGTGGGCTTTTGGGACTGGCACAAAAGAACTAATTTAGGTTATATCAAAAATAACAAATAAAGATGAAAAGGAGTAATGAATTATGAAAATTGCTGTAGCAGCTATGGGACACACCGTAGCAGGACATTTTGGACACTGTGAGAACTTTATCTTCTTCGATGTAGAGGAGAACAAAATTGTGGATGAAAAGAGCGTTCCGAATCCGGGACACCGTCCAGGTTTTCTGCCGAATTTCTTAGCAGATAATGGTGCAGAAGTGATTATTGCAGGCGGTATGGGCGGCGGAGCTGTCGATATCTTCAATGAAAGAAACGTAGAAGTGATCGTTGGAGCACAGGGAGATGCAAAAGATTGTGTAGAGGCATGGCTTAGAGGAGAACTAAAGTCTACCGGTGCGGTATGTCACGAACATGCACACGAAGGCAACTGCAATGGTTAGATTTTGATGAAAATGTTTAAAATGTTTGCATACCAAGGGGCGTCTATGAGACGCTCCCTTTTTCATTCAGGTGTTTTATATTTCTTTCGTTTATAGATTGCAGAAATTGTAGTAATGTTGGATAATTAAAAGATAATGAGTGAAGAAAATGAAAATCGGAGGATAAAGTCATGAGAGAACAAATGGAAAGAAAAAATAGGAAAGAGAAAGAAACGAAGAATAGTAAGGTGAGCAGATTTGTGAGAAGGAATTTTTGGACGATTTTTAAACTTGCAGCTTTGGTGGTTATTGTGGCTGTAATTGGCATAGGCGTGCGTAAGATTAATGTGTCTGACAGCAAGACAACGAAGATCGGATTCGAAGATATTGGCGAGCTGGCAACACAGTCAGCGTATTGTACGGAAGTGAATGTGACGGAAGATGCGAAAGAGTTGTATGGAATGCGAATTCCATTTACTCAGAGTAAATACATATATAGTTACGATATTGTCATCAAAGCAGGATATGATTTTAATGAGATTGAATGGGAAGAAAAAAATAAAACGATTGAAGTAAAACTTCCGGAAGCGAAAGTATTGAGCAATGAGCTGGATATGGATTCTTTTAAGGTTTATCACGAGGAAGAAAGTATTTTCAGTAAGATTACCTTAGAAGAAAATAATGATGCAGTAAAGAAAATGAAGTTAAACGCTCAGGAGAATGCAATTGCCAATGGATTACTGGAAAATGCGAGAAGTAATGCAGAGACTATGCTGACTGGATTTTTTGCGGATGAATATGATCTTGACGAGTATAAAATTGTTTTCGAAGACAAATAAAAGTGATGAGGAATAGGAAAATTATGAAAGTGGAGGCAGGGAATTAAATGACAGAAAAAGAGAAGATGATGGCAAAGAAACTTTATGATGCGAATTATGATGAAACGCTGAATAAAGAAAGGATGGAAGCAAAAGATTTATGTTATGAGTATAATCAGCTTCGTCCGTCGGATGAAAAGAATCAGAAGCAAATTTTGAAAAAATTGTTGGGTAAGACAGGAGAAAACTTCTGTATTACAGCACCGTTTTGGTGCGACTACGGATACAATATTGAGATCGGGGAGAATTTTTATTCCAATCATAATCTGGTAATCTTAGATGGTGGAAAGGTGACCTTTGGAGATAATGTATTTATTGCTCCGAATTGTGGCTTCCATACAGCGGGACACCCGATTGATGCGGTCAGAAGAAATCAAGGACTGGAATACGCATATCCGATTACGGTTGGACACAATGTGTGGATCGGAGCTGGTGTGCAGGTAATGCCGGGGGTGACGATTGGAAGTAATGTAGTGATCGGAGGAGGAAGTGTTGTAGTAAAAGATATTCCGGATAATTCGGTGGCGGTTGGAAACCCGTGTAAAGTAATCCGTGAAATTACAAAAGAAGATGAAAAGACAAGTTGGGACAGATAGAGGGAAAAGTGATGGAGCAAAACTTCGTAATACGCTCTGCAACGATAAAGGATGCAAAGCGGTTACTTGAAATTTATTCGTATTATGTGGAGAATACTGCAATTTCATTTGAATATGAGACACCTAAGATTGATGAATTCCGTCATCGGATCAAACAGACATTGGAAAAATATCCTTATCTTGTAGCGGAAAAAGAGGGAATCATTTATGGATATGCTTATGCAGGACCATTCGCTGAGCGTGCAGCTTATGGAAGGTCTTGTGAGCTAT
>JAGZJD010000028.1 GCA_018365895.1 Lachnospiraceae bacterium
AACAGCATTTACAGCTGCTCCGCCAATCGTCGCCTGTTCAACAGCTGCTGCAGCTTCATTTACATCAACTGTCATTTGCTCAAATGCATCTGCCTCCGGAAGCACCTGACGATAGGCTTCCTGTTTCGCTGCTTCCTGAGATGCAGCAATCGGTTCTTTCGTTACTTCATATACGATCCCAAGCAGCAAACCGGATACAAGTGTGATCGCTGTCAGAATCAACGTATTTTTCATAATCTTATTCATTATTTCTCTCCTCCTTTACCAAATGGTTTTGGAAGAGTTACCTTCTCAATCAATGGTACCAGCATATTACTGATGATGATCGCATAAGATACACCCTCTGCAGAGCCACCGAAGAGACGGAACAAGCCTGTCAGTATACCAAGCAGCATACCATATACAATCTGTCCCCGCTTTGTAATCGGCGAAGTTACATAATCTGTTGCCATGAACCATGCACCAAGCATCAAACCGCCGCCACATAGTTGTGCTGTAATAAACTGCGGATCAAATCCATGTCCGCCAAAAATACTGATAAAGATCACAAATGTAGCAATATATGTACCAGGGATGCGAAGATCGATGATGCCAAGAAGCAGAAGGAAGATCGCACCAATCATAATTGCAATAACAGAAGTCTCACCAATCGTTCCCGGAATCGTTCCAAGAAGCATTTTGAATGTATTGACTCCTTCAAGACTTCCGTCAGCCCGCATCTGTGCCAAAGGTGTTGCTGAGGTCACACCATCATATACAAATGTTGTCATTCTTCCTGTAAAGGAAATCAAAAGGAAACACCTTGCACCAAGCGCAGGATTCATAAAATTCTGTCCTAATCCTCCAAACAGCTGTTTTACAACAAGAATTGCAAAAACACTTCCAAGCGCTCCCATCCAGAGCGGCGCCGTTGGCGGAAGGTTCAGTGCCAGCAAAAGACCTGTTACAACTGCACTGAAATCATTGATAGTTATTTTCTTATGCATCAGCTTTTCATAAACATATTCTGTCAAAACTGCTGCTGCTGTCGTCACGATAATATTCCACAATGCCGGAAATCCAAAATTAAATACGCCAAATGCTGCTGCCGGCAACAATGCAATTGTTACCATAAGCATAATATTGCTTGTCGTAATTTTATCCCGGACATGCGGAGATGATGAAAGATGATATTGTTCACTCACGCCCGTATTCCTACCCTTTCTCTCTATTTCTTTTTATGCGATAAAGCGATTTTTCTCATGGATCCGATTGCCTGCTTTAAATGACGTTTTGCCGGACAAACATAGCTGCAGGAACCGCACTCTACACATTCCAGCCCTTCCCATTTTACGAAAGAAGACTCATCCATCCGCTCTGCAAAATCTGCAAGTCTTGACGGAATAATCCGACTCGGACACGCATCTACACATCGTCCGCAATTAATGCAGGCCGTTGCTTCCTGTTTTGCAACTTCATCTTCTGTAAATCCGAGAATTGCAGAAGATGTCTTAGTCACAGGCGTATCTGTCGTAAACATAGCAAATCCCATCATTGGTCCGCCGGAAATAATTTTTTCCGGTTCCCCTTTGAATCCTCCTGCCGCTTCAATCAATTCATTTTGATTCATTCCGAGTGGAACAAGGAAATTGCCAGGTTCATTTACAGCATCTCCACTTACTGTTACTACTCGTTCCATTAATGGTTTTCCGGTAATGACTGCTCGATGAATGCTGATTAATGTCTCCACATTATCTACTACACAGCCTGCATCTGCCGGCAGCATGCTGGAATTGATTGCCCTACCTGTAGAGGCATAAATCAATTGACGCTCTGCACCCTGCGGATACTTTGTCTGAAGTGCTACTACTTTGATTCGCGGTTCATTCTGAACAAGCTCTTCTAACCGTTTGATACAGTCTGATTTATTATCTTCTATCGCCAAAATTCCTGTAGCATTATCAAATAGCTGAAGAACAACCTTCAGACCGCTGATAAGCTCATCCGGATTTTCCAGCATTCTGCGATAGTCCGCCGTAATATACGGTTCACACTCTGCACAGTTTGCAATAATATAATCTATCTTTTCAGGTTCTTTCGGAGACAGTTTTACCCTTGTCGGGAAACCTGCACCCCCCATTCCAACGATCCCCGCATCTGCAATGATATTAAGAATTTCTTCTTTTGTCATGTAGATCAGCGGTTTTCGCTCTTCATAGGTTACTTCTTCATACTGTTCATCATTTTCGATCACAATACTGTTTACCTTTGCACCTGTCGGATTATATCTCGGCTCAATTGCTTTTACCGTACCGGAAACAGATGCGTAAATCGGTGATGATACAAATCCACTGCTTTCAGCAATCTTTTGCCCTTTCAACACTCTATCACCAACAGAAACGATTGCCTGTGCAGGCGCACCTATATGCTGTGAAAGAGGGTATACAAGAGTCCCTTTCGGTTTCAATACCTGGATGGCTTTGTCTTTGGCGAGACTTTTGCCATCATTCGGATGAACACCACCTTTAAATGTTACAAGCTTCATACCCCATTATCCTTTCTCTTTAAGTCTTATCCTTCTCTATTATAGGCAAAAGCAATATAAAAATCCAGTTTTCCGCGCAAAAATATTGTACATTTTAGCATACAAAAAAGCTTCGAAATTGATATTTTTTCGTCAATATGTAAAAAGGACTGTACACTTCTGTACAGTCCTTCGCACTATTCAGTCTTATTCTTCCTCTGCTGCTTCTTCAGATGATGTCTCTGGTTCTAATGCTTTCATGCTTAAGCTGATTTTTTTCTCTTCTTCATTCAGGTCTACTACTTTTGCTGTAATCTCCTGACCAATGCTCAGCACATCTGCCGGTTTTTCAACATGTGCTCTTGAAATCTGAGATACATGAAGTAATGCATCTACACCCGGAGCAAGTTCTACGAATGCACCAAAATCTGTCATTCTTGCAACTTTTCCTGTTACAACGCTTCCAACAGCATATGCTTCAGCTGCATTTGCCCACGGATTTGTCTCTGGGAATTTTAAAGATAAAGCAACTTTTGTATCGTTAATATCTTTTACAAGAACTTTCACAGTATCGCCTACCTGGAATACTTTTTTCGGGTTCTCTACTCTGCCCCAAGACATTTCAGAAATATGAAGTAAACCATCTACTCCGCCGAGGTCAATGAATGCACCAAAATCTGTTACATTCTTAACAGTTCCTTCTACTGTATCACCAACCTGAAGTTTTGCAAATAATTCTTTCTGAAGTTCTGCTTTCTTAGCAACAAGAAGCTGTCTTCTGTCTCCGATAATACGGTTTCTTCTTGGATTGAATTCGCTGATAACAAATTCAATTTCCTGTCCCTGATATTTTCCTAAGTCTTTCTCATATGTGTCAGATACAAGGCTTGCCGGAATAAATACTCTTGCTTCATCAACAACAACACTTAAGCCGCCGCCTAAAATCTGAGTTACAGTTGCTTTCAGAACTTCTTTGTTCTCAAATGCTTCACGCAGTCTTTCGTTGCCTTTTTCAGCTGCCAATCTCTTATATGTTAAGAGCACCTGACCTTCTCCGTCATTGACTTTCAGAACTTTCACTGTCATCGGATCTCCAACAGATACAAGCGTTGTTAGATCTACACCGGTTTCGTTTGTATATTCACTGCGTGTAATGATACCGTCTGCTTTATATCCGATGTTCAGGATAATCTCATCCGGTTTTACATCGATAACTGTACCGTCTACTACCTCTCCGTTATGTATTGTTTTAAATGACTCTTCTAACATTTGTTCAAAAGTTAAATCTGACATTATTTTGAACCTCCTCAATTATTTTATTGGGCGTCGATGCCCCAGCTGTAATACCTACTGTTTCCGAGGACCCTAATTGATTCAAATCCAAATCGTCAAGTGTCTGAATATAGTACGTATTGTTACATGCTTTTTTTGATATTTCAAATAGCTTTTGGGTATTGGAGCTGTGCTTATCACCAACGACAAGCATGGCATCAACTTTCCCGGCAATGCAAAGCGCCTCATCCTGACGTTCTTTCGTAGCACTGCAAATCGTATTTAAAACACTTATATGATACCCCATTTTTTCTATAATTTCAACTAATTCTTTAAATTTATTGTAATTAAATGTCGTCTGTGATACAATACACAGCTCCTGATCAAAGGAAGTATGAAATCTGTGGACATCTTCCTTTGATCCGATTACTGTCACTTTTGTTTTAGACCACCCTTTAATTCCTTCCACTTCCGGATGTTTTTCATTCCCGATAATAATAATTTCTTTACCTTTGGCACTTTCTTCTGCTACGATTTTATGAATTTTTTTAACAAAAGGGCATGTAGCATCCACACAGGTAATCTTATTTTTTTCCAAAAGATCATAAATATGTTTTGCTACACCATGAGAACGGATTACAACAATCCCATCCTGCAACGCAGCCAGCTCCTCCTCTGATTCGATTACTTCTACCCCTTTTTGCCTAAGATCGTTCACAACAATCTCATTATGAATAATCGGACCATAAGTATAAACTTTTTTTCCCCGATTTGTTTCTGCCTGCTCATAAACAGTCTCTACAGCCCTCTTCACACCAAAACAAAAGCCCGCTGTTTTTGCTACTTTTATCTGCATAATGCTTTAATCGCCTCCACTACTTCCTCAATCGTCATATCCGAAGAATCTATTAAAACTGCATCTTCTGCCTGGCAAAGTGGAGAAACCTGGCGGTTCATATCCTGATAATCTCTCTGTTCAATATCCTGCGCGACTTTCTCATAATCACAATCTTCACCCTTCTCTAAAAGTTCCTGATAGCGTCTTTTTGCTCTTGTTTCCACACTAGCCGTCAAGTATATTTTCACATCGGCATCCGGAAGGATTCTTGTTCCGATATCACGTCCATCCATGACCACATCCTCGGTTCTGGCAAGCTCTCTCTGCAGCGCCAATAAATGCTCACGCACTTCAGCAACAGCGGAACTTTTAGATGCCATATTTCCCACCATTTCTTCTCTAAGCCTGTCTGTAACATTCTCTTCATTTAGGTATACCTGCTGTATCCCATCTTCATAGACAATCTTAACTTCTGCACCTGTACAGGCTTTGGCAATCGAATTACTATCTCCCGGATCGATTCCGAGTTTTAGAAAATACAGCGCCATTGCCCGATACATTGCTCCTGTGTCTACATAAATAAATCCTTTTTCTTTCGCAACTTTTTTTGCTATTGTACTTTTACCGGCACCAGCCGGTCCATCTATTGCAATATTATATCCCATCTAAACTCTGCCTCCGTATTATTCTTCTGCGATTCCGGCGTTCATCCCCGCTGCATAAGCTGTTGACCATGCAATCTGAAGATTAAATCCGCCTGTCAGCGCATCCAGATCCAAAACTTCTCCCGCAAAATAAACGCCCGGTACAATCTTGGACTCCATTGTCGCCGGATTGATTTCTTTTACGTTTACACCGCCTTTTGTAATAATTGCTTCATTATAATCCCGCAAGCCGGTCAATGTTGCCGGAAATGCTTTCATCAATTTTACAAATCTCTGGCGTTCTTCCTTTGAAATTTCATTTACTTTTTTATCCGGATCGATTCCACTAAGTGAAATCATTACCGGAATCAATTTTGCCGGAAAGAGCTTGTGGACCGCATTTTTAAACTGTTTATTCCGATTCTCCTCAAAATCCCGGATTACTCTTTGATCAAGCTGTTCTTCTGAAAGTGCGGGTTTGAGATCAATCTGAAGTTCCAATGATTGTTTTAAAAGCCTTTTTCCCACAATGCTGCTGGCACTTAACATCAGCGGTCCGCTTACTCCATAATGAGTGAACAGCATTTCTCCAAAATCACTGTACAGAACTTTTTTGCCATTCAAAATCTTTACTGCTACATTGCGAAGCGACAGTCCCTGAAGCTCATGCGTATAGACTTCCTCCGTCTCCATCGGAACAAGCGCAGGCATCAGCTCTGTTACCTTATGGCCCAGTTCCGCTGCAAACCGGTATCCATCTCCACGAGATCCTGTTGTCTGATAAGAAAATCCACCGGTTGTAATAATACAGGCATCTCCATATATTTTTTCCCCTTTTTCAAGTCTAATAGCTTCAAATCTTCCTTCTTTTATAAGAATTTCTTTCACTTTTGTATTCAGATGTATTTGCACGCCCTGCATTTTCATCTCTTTTTGCAGCACCTGAATCACATCTGAAGAATGATCTGATACCGGAAACACTCTGTCTCCCCGTTCAATTTTTGTCTTCAGTCCGATTTCTTCAAAAAAGCGAATGGTATCCTCATTTGTATATCCATAAAAACTGCTGTACAAAAACTTAGCATTGGACACAACAGATTGAAAAAGCACTTCCATGTCAGCTGCGTTTGTCAGATTACAGCGTCCTTTTCCTGTAATAAATAATTTTTTTCCAAGCTTTTCATTCTGTTCATATAAATGTACTTCCTGTCCATTTCTTGCAGCAAAGATAGCCGCAAACATTCCGGCAGCTCCTCCGCCTATTATCAGCACTTTATTCTTCATATCCTAATTCCATCCTGTCATCTACCTGATTCAGTTCATCACCACTGTATACTTGATATTCATCCCAGATTTCTTCCAGTGTCTCCAACGTCTTTACAACTTCCTTTTGTTTTTTCATACACAATGCTACAACAAGTGCATTGATCACGCTAAGCGGCGCCACAAGCGAATCTACAATAGAAGCCATATCGCTTCTTGCAATCAGATTGCAGGAAGAATAAATTGTCATTGGCGAATGTACACTGTCTGTCAGCGTAATCACCTTTGCTTTTCTATTGCTGGCAAATTCTAATGCCTTTAGTGTACGCATCGAATACCGAGGAAAACTAATACCGATTACGACATCCTCCTCTCCTATTCGTATCATCTGTTCAAAAATCTCACTGGAACTGTTGGTATGAACCAATGTAATATGGTCAAAAATCAGATTCAAATAATAGCATAAGAAGTTAGCCAACGGTGCACAGCTGCGAATCCCAATAATATATATCTTTCGCGCCTTTACAATCGTATCCACTGCTTCTTCAAAAGCTTTCTGATCCAGACTTCCTATCGTCATCTTAATCTTCTCAATATCTGACTGCAACACAGACTCCAAAATTTCCGATTGACTGATACGCCCATAAGTCACTTCCATACGCTGGATGGAATTCAGCTTATGTCTAACAAGTTCTTCCAACGCTCTTTGAAAGCCCGGGTATCCTTTATAACCAAGCTGAGTTGCAAAGCGCACCACCGTAGACTCACTTACTCCTACAACTTTTCCAAGCCTGGCTGCGGTCAAAAATACTGCCTTATCGTAATTCTGAACAATATAGTCTGCAAGCCGTTTCTGCCCTTTACTCAGTTCTTTGTACTGTTCTTCTATTCTCCGCAATAATTCATTCTTATTGTTACTGCTCATATTCTGACTCTTCCTTTTTTCTAAAATACCTCTTCTATATTAAATGTTTTTCAGAAAAAAAACAAGGAAGAAAACCAGAATCTCTGATTTTCTCCCCGATTATTTATTTCCTTATACCGGATAAGCACCGTTCTCTGTATCGGCAACTGTCTGATCGACTTTTGTCTGCTGAGCTTCCCGATATTTAAAATAGTCCGTTGCCACCTGTGGGAATAATGCATAAGACAATACGTCCTCATCCTGTTGCGACCACTGTGCCATTTCTCCACGCAGTGTGTCGAGTTCATCCGGAATCAGATCTGCCGGACGGCATGTAATAACTTCCGCATCCCCTATACATTTCTTTTGTACTTCTTCGTTAAATGGCTTAACAGTTTTTCCGTATTTTCCACTTAGAATATCTTTCGTTTCTTTTGTTGCCATTTTGTAACGTTCGCCCATCATTTCGTTAAATACAGCCTGTGTACCAACAATCTGTGAAGACGGTGTTACAAGCGGCGGTTCTCCGAGGTCTTTTCGCACTCTTGGAACTTCTTCTAACACTTCGTAATACTTATCTTCTGCACCTTGCTCCTTTAACTGAGATGTCAAGTTAGAAAGCATTCCTCCCGGAACCTGATACAAAAGCGTCTTAATATTAACTCCCAAGTTCTTTGGATTAAGAAGACCCGACTCCAGAGCCTCATCTCGGATCGGACGGAAATAATCTGCAATTTCTGCAAGCAATTTCTGATCCAGTCCTGTATCGTACGGCGTTCCCTTAAATGTCTCTACCATAACTTCTGTCGCCGGCTGAGACGTTCCCATTGCAAACGGTGAGATTGCAGTATCAATCACATCAACTCCAGCTTCAACTGCCTTCAAATAAGTCATAGACGCAACGCCTGATGTGTAATGTGTATGAAGTTGAATCGGAAGTGTTGTTGCTTCTTTCATCGCCTGTACCAGTTCTGTTGCTTTATACGGCACAAGAAGTCCTGCCATATCTTTAATACAGATTGATGTAGCTCCCATATCTTCAATTCTTTTTGCAATATCGATCCAGTATTCCAGTGTATAAGCATCTCCCAGTGTATAAGAAAGAGCAACCTGTGCATCTGCTTTTTCTGACACTGCTGCTGTTACCGCTGTCTGAAGGTTGCGAAGGTCATTCAGACAATCAAAAATACGAATAATATCAATTCCATTTGCAACAGATTTCTTCACGAAATATTCTACTACATCATCTGCATACGGGCGATATCCGAGAATATTCTGCCCACGGAACAGCATCTGAAGTTTTGTGTTTTTAAATCCGGCACGGAATTTACGAAGTCTGTCCCACGGATCTTCTTTCAAAAATCTGAGAGAAGCGTCAAATGTGGCTCCGCCCCAACATTCGACAGAATGATATCCGACCTGATCCATTTTATCAACGATCGGAAGCATCTGTTCCGTTGTCATACGTGTCGCAATCAAAGACTGATGTGCATCACGCAGAATTGTTTCAGTTATTTTAATTGGTTTTTTTACCATTTCTGCCATTGTGTGTTCCTCCTATTTCTTGGACAATTATGCCCTGTCTCTTATACCCCGAAAATTGCCATAA
This sequence comes from Lachnospiraceae bacterium, assembly GCA_018365895.1. Next base: position 9,034 of record JAGZJD010000028.1, read on the forward strand.
ATGTTCCGGCAGCAACCGCTGTTCCGATTACACCAGCCACATTTGGTCCCATTGCATGCATCAGCAGGAAGTTCGTCGGATCAGCTTCTGCACCAACTTTCTGTGATACACGCGCTGCCATCGGTACTGCAGATACTCCGGCAGAACCGATCAGCGGATTAACTTTTCCGTGAGTTGCATAACACATAATCTTACCAAAAATAACACCAGATGCTGTTCCGAACGCAAACGCAATCAAACCAAGCGCTACAATCTTTAATGTAGTCCAGTTCAGGAATGCTTCTGCACTTGTTGTAGCACCAACAGATGTTCCAAGTAAAATAACAACAATATACATCATTGCATTTGACGCAGTCTCTGTCAGCTGTCTTACAACACCACATTCTTTAAATAGGTTTCCGAGCATCAGCATACCAACAAGCGGAGCTGTTGTCGGAAGGATCAGACAGACAACGATTGTAACGATGATCGGGAACAGAATTCTCTCCAGCTTAGAAACTGGACGGAGCTGTTCCATTTTAATCTTTCGCTCTTTTTCCGTTGTCAGAAGCTTCATGATCGGCGGCTGAATAATCGGCACAAGCGACATATAAGAATACGCTGCTACAGCAATCGGTCCCAGAAGTCCTGTCTGCTGCAGTTTGCTTGCAAGGAAAATAGATGTTGGTCCGTCAGCACCGCCAATGATAGAGATGGCAGCAGCTGCTTTATCTGAGAATCCCATTGCCATAGCGCCAAGATATGCCGCGAAAATACCAAACTGAGCAGCAGCTCCAAGAAGGAAGCTGGCCGGATTTGCAATCAGAGGACCGAAATCAGTCATAGCCCCGACTCCCATGAAAATCAGGGATGGAAGAATTGCCCATTCATCCAGTTTGAAGAAATAATATAATAATCCACCTGTTCCGTTCGCTGCATCTTCAGCATGGAGCATAATATCCGGATAGATATTAACAAGCAGCATACCAAATGCGATCGGAATCAGAAGTAACGGTTCGAACCCATGCTTTATCGCCAGATACAGGAAACCGCATGCAACTGCAATCATCAAAAAGTTTCCCCATGTCAGATTGAAGAAGGCAGTCTGATGAACGAGGTTTCCCAGGGTCGTTGTAATATATTCCATGTTTAAACCTCCTGTAACATCCGAAGATGAGCTAATTGTTTAGTTTAATGTAGCAAGAACTGCTCCTGATTCAATTGCATCACCGACAGCTACATTAATACTTGCAACTGTTCCATCTTCCGGTGCTACAACCGGGATTTCCATTTTCATTGCTTCAATGACAACAACCGTATCTCCGCTTTTCACTGTCTGACCAACAGATGCCTCAATCTTAAATACTTTTCCTGCCGCACCTGCTTTTACTTCTACACTTCCTGCTGCCGGTTTCGCTGCTGCCTTTGCCGGTGCTGCTTTTGGTGCTGCAACAGGTGCTGCCACTGGTCTTGCAGCCGGTGCAGTGCCATTAGCCACTTCTTCTACTGTAACATCATATACATTTCCATTTACTGTAATTGTATAGCTTTTCATATTGATTTCCTCCTAAAACGCCTATGCATTCCATTTTCCTGGTTTTCTTCTTTTTTTAATCGATCTTACAACAAATCCATCTGAGGATGTTCCCTCTGCTGCAGCAATTGCTGCAGTAATCACAGCCACAAGTTCCAGATCATCTGTTTCATCTGCGATCTCAGTTTCCTCAACAACAACCGGCGCTGCTTCTGACGGCTCTTCTTTTTTCTTTCCGGAAAATTTCTCCGCAATTACCGGAATATATTTCATAAGAGAAATCAGCCATGCCATAAAGATTAACACAACAAATACAGTTCCCATTCCAAGCACTGTATTCAATCCTGCCTTTGTCAGGATCTCTCCTGTTGTATATTCTGCACTCACGGTAAGCGATTCCAACTTTGACTCTTCATCAAAAGCAAATTCCATTACTGCATCACGGTTTTCAAAAGAAGCGTTTGCTTTCAAAATTGCTCCATCACTTTTAACTTCCATAGAATAGTCGCCATGATCAGCATAGGTTCCACATTCTTTTATAGCAGCCTGCCATGCATCCATTGCCGCAAGAAATGAATCACTTTCTAATGGAATCCCTGTATTCATCAGAGTATAATTCAACGTATATTCAGATGTACTGCGAAACGCCTCGAACTGTTCTTCCGTCATCTGTGAGAAATTCGAAATCAAAAACTCTGATACCTGCGCTAGCGCTTCCTGGTTATACTCTGCAGTTTCTTTCTGTCCGGAACATGCTGAAAGACCAAGTACAAATACAAGCATACAGACAAGAATACTTAATTTCTTTTTCAATTTGGTTCACCTCACTATACTGTTCCGTGTTTTTTTACCGGACGGTCTTCCCTTTTCGTAAATAACATTTCAAATGCCCCGATCAGATATTTTCTTGTATCTGCCGGATCAATGATCGTATCTACATAGCCTCTTCTAGCTGCAGCTTCCGGACTTGTCTGAAGCGCTTCATACTCTTTCGCTTTCTCTGCAATCACTTCGGCTGCTTCATCAGCATACATAATTTTTGCTGCTAATTTTGCATCCATCATACCAATCTCTGCTCCCGGCCATGCATAAACCATATCTGCACCAATCGATTTACTGTTCATTACAACATAAGCACTTCCATAAGCTTTTCCTGTTACAACAGTTACTTTCGGAACAGTTGCATTTGCAAACGCATATGTAAGGCGTCCCGTCTCTCTTGCAATATTATTTTCAGAACACTTACACGCCTTAAACCCGTTTACATTTACAAATGTCACAACCGGAAGATTGAAAGCGTCACAGAAATTCACAAAGTCTGCCGCCTTTCTACAGCCACGGGCAGATAACGCACAGTCAAATGTCTCTGCTGCATTTCCTTCTTCATCATAGCGTGTTGTCCGGTTTGCCACTGCACCAACAGTCATTCCATTTAAACGGATCAACCCAGTTACCATATCTTTTGCAAAGTTTCTTTTTGTCTCAAAGAAAATCCCATTATCCGAAATCATTGAAAGCATAATTGCCGGATCTTCAACTGCGTTTTCCAATTCTTCGCAGCGTCTGTTTAAATCGTCAAGACATTCATCATAAGAATCATTGTCCTCATTATTTCCCGGAATCATGCAGATCAGCTCGCGGATATTCGCAATAATCTCTTCCTCAGTCCCAACAAAATCGATAAGACCTGTCTCTTTTTCCTGATAAGAAGCAGATGCTGTATCGCATTTTGCTTCTGTATTTCCCGGAATTGCATTTGGTGAATTCACAAACAGGCGTCCTTTTTCTTCAATAAAAGTAAAATCTGTCAATGCCGGAACAATTGCAAGTCCTCCTCCACATGTACCGAACACAGCTGTAATCTGCGGAATCACACCAGAAGCCATTGTCTGTTTCAAATATAATTCTCCAAATCCGTTAAGTGCATCTGTTGCTTCCTGCAACCGTAGTCCTGCACAGTCTACGAAACCTACTACCGGTGCCCCCATCTTCATTGCCATATCATAAATATGTGCGATTTTCTTCGCATGCATTTCACCGATGGAACCATTCATCACTTCTACATCCTGGCTGTAAACATAAACCAGATTTCCATCGATCACTCCATATCCGGTAATCACGCCATCAGCCGGAGTGTCCTTTGCCTGTACGTTGAAATCTGTTGTTCTGGCAGTGATTTCTCTACCGATTTCAACAAAACTTCCTTCATCGAGCAATGCTGTGATTCGTTTGCCTGCGAAGTTTTCTGCTGTTCTGTTATTCATAGCCCAGTCCTCCATTTTCCTATTTCCAAATTCTTTTCAAATTCTGCCGAGTATCATTATACGGTGTTTTTCCTTAAAGTGCAATTGTTTTTGTTATTTTTTTATCATTTTCATTTTTTCCACTCGTAAATGAATTCAGAAGTTACAATTTTCCATTTTTCTAAAAATTTTTCTTTCGAAAAATCAGATTTACTATATCTCTTTTTTTTAGACTGTGGTACAATATCATTTGTAATATGTTTTATACAGGAGGAAACGAAAATGAACGTAACAGAACGAATTGAGAAATTACGGACATTGATGAAAAGCAAGAATATCGATGCATATGTAATTCCTTCTTCAGACAATCACCAAAGCGAATATGTCGGCGAGTATTTCATGGCAAGAAAATTCATTTCCGGCTTCACAGGTTCTGCCGGAACTGCCGTCATTGCCAAAGACGAAGCAGGGCTTTGGACAGACGGAAGATATTTTATCCAGGCCGAAAAACAACTGGAGGGAAGCGGAATCGACCTTTACCGCATGGGACAGCCGGATGTGCCGACGATCCAGGAATATCTTGTGAACTATCTTCCTGAGAATGGAAAACTGGCATTTAATGGACAGGTCATCTCCACAACTCAGGGAAATAACTGGAAAAAAGCATTGGCTGCCAAAAATGTAACTGTCGAATACGATATGGATCTGATCGATGAAATCTGGGAAGACCGCCCTGCAATGGCAGAAGAACCTGTGTTTATTCTGGAAGAAAAATACAGTGGTGAAAGTACTGCTTCTAAACTCGCAAGAATCCGCGACGTTATGAAAGAAAAAAATGCCAACATCCATGTATTAGCTTCTCTTGACGATATTGCATGGCTGATTAACATGCGCGGAAATGACGTTGCATATTCTCCGCTCATCCTTGCTTATGCAATCATTTACGAAGACCGCATGCAGTTATTTATCTCTGAAAAGAAATTAAGCGACGAAGCAAAAGCGCTCCTTGCAAAAGATAATATTGAAATTCTTCCTTACAACGCAATCTACGAAACAGTCAAAGGCTTCTCGAAAGAAGACTGTGTACTTTTCGATCCGGACCGCGTGAACTATGCACTTTCTTCCAACATTCCGGAAGATACTGCAACTGTAGAAGCAACAAACCCGGAAATTCTTTTCAAAGCGTTAAAGAACGAAGTGGAACTTGAAAATATACGCCGCGCACATATCAAAGATGGTGTCGCTGTCACAAAATACATGCACTGGGTAAAAACCCATGTTGCATCTGAGAAGATCACGGAAGCTTCTGCTGCTGAAAAGTTAGATGAGTTCCGCAAGGAACAAGACGGCTACCTCTGGCAGAGTTTCTCTCCGATCTGTGCATACAAAGAGCACGCAGCAATGATGCACTACTCTTCTACACCGGAGACAGACGTACAGCTTCAGCCAGCACATTTCTTCCTGAATGATACAGGCGGAAACTACTATGAAGGTTCTACAGATATCACAAGAACATTTGTACTTGGACCGATCAGTGATGAATTAAAACGCGACTTTACTGCTGTCGCACGCGGTATGATCGGACTTTCCATGGCAAAATTCCTTTACGGATGTACCGGAATCAATCTTGACATCTATGCAAGACAGCCAATGTGGGAAATGGGAATCGATTATCGCTGCGGAACAGGACACGGTGTCGGCTATCTCCTGAACATCCACGAAGGTCCTGCCGGCTTCCGTTCACAGGGACGTGCCGGAGAAAGTGAAAAACTTACAGAAGGTATGGTTCTTACAAATGAACCTGGTATCTACACAGAAGGCTCTCACGGCATCCGTACTGAAAATGAAATGGTTGTACGCAAAGGCGAAAAGAACGAATACGGACAGTTCATGTATTTCGAGACGATCACATTTGCGCCAATCGACCTTGACGGTATCAATCCTGATCTTCTGTCTCCTCGCGAGAGAGAATGGCTCAATAACTACCACGCTGAAGTTTACGAAAAATTATCTCCGTATATGACAGAAGAAGAAAACGAATGGCTGCGCCAGTACACACGCGCAATTTAATATTTAATATAAGTAAAAAGCAGGCGGGAATTTTCTCCCGCCTGTTTTTTACGTGCCTCTTCTGATTATCCATGATTCCGAAACTGAATCGGCGTCATATTATACGCTTTTTTAAAGAGTCTGTTGAAATGCTCTACATTCTGATATCCCACTGCTTCTGCGATGCTCTCAACGGTCATGGTGCTGCTCTTTAACAATGTTCTTGCCTTTTTCATACGCACACGTTTTACGATCTCGCCAAACGTACTTCCGGCTTTTTCTTTAATATATTTGGAAAGATACGGTTTAGAAAGATAGAATTTCTCCGACAGACTTTCCAGTGTCACATCCAGATAATTTTCCTGAATAAAATTCATAATTGCTATCATACGCTCGTCTTTATACCCGTCAGAATTTTTAATCTGATCGATCTTATTGACAGCAACGGTTAAAGCCTCTATCGATGCGCTGATAATATCTGCATCGATTCCGGTTCCCCAATAATGCTTTCCATTACAGATGACGCCTACATAGGCAACCGCCTTCGAAGAAGAGCCTTTTGTAAGTGAATGTTCCTCATAGAAAGACAGCTCATAGCTGACACCAAAATACTGTTTGATCGCATTGCTGATGGCATCCAATCGTCCATTTCCGCTTCCTGTAACCGTATGCTTACTTGTTCCATGTACAATGACCGTATCTGCAAGAATTCCATTCTCTCTGCGGAAATGAGATTCCTCAATATAAAATACCCCTTTTGCATTAATATAATGATCTTCAAAAATATGATAAATCCATTCCGGCGTTAATTCTTTGTGCGCTTTATCCGAAACATCTTTTATAAGATATCCTACTTCTTCTTTCATTTTTTCCGGAAGGGAAATACCATAATTCTGCTTCAGAATGTAGCTAACGCCTCCTTTACCGGACTGACTATTAATCCGAATCACATCAGATTCATATCGTCGTCCTACATCACGAGGATCAATCGGAAGATACGGTACTGTCCATTTGTCTATATGACCTTCTTCACGCCATTTCATGCCTTTCGCGATGGCGTCCTGATGGGAACCGGAAAACGCAGTAAACACAAGCTCTCCCGCATACGGCTGACGCATCCCTACTTTCATTCTTGTAAGACGCTCATACGTTTCCACAATGTGAGGCATTTTTGAAAAATCAAGCTCGGGATCAATCCCATGTGAAAAAAGATTCATAGCAAGCGTGATAAGGTCTACATTTCCGGTACGCTCTCCATTTCCAAACAGCGTCCCTTCAACACGATCTGCTCCTGCCAATACACCAAGTTCTGCTGTAGCAACACCACATCCTCTATCATTATGAGGATGAAGACTTAACACCACATGTTCCCGATAAGACAAATATTTTGTAAAATACTCTACTTGACAAGCAAATACGTGAGGCATAGCATTCTCTACCGTTGTTGGAATATTAATGATAACCGGCTTCTCTTTTGTTGGTTTCCAGATATCAAGTACTGCATTACACACTTCCAGCGCATAATCCATTTCCGTTCCCGAAAAACTTTCCGGACTGTATTCAAATGTAAAATTCCCATCCGTCTCATCTGCCAATGCCTGAAGCAATTTAGCGCCTTCTACGGCAATTTGCTTAATCTCTTCCCGCGTTTTCCGAAATACCTGTTCTCGCTGCGCTACAGAAGTCGAATTATATAAATGCACGACTGCATGCGGCGCACCCTCTAACGCTTCAAATGTCTTGCGAATAATATGCTCCCTTGCCTGTGTCAGTACTTGAATCGTAACATCGTCCGGGATCATCTTGCGTTCAATTAGTGCGCGTAAAAATGTATATTCTGTTTCTGAAGCAGCCGGAAATCCTACTTCAATCTCCTTAAATCCAATTTCCACAAGAAGCTCAAAAAATTCCAGTTTTTCTTCCAAACTCATCGGCTCGATCAAAGCCTGATTTCCATCTCTTAAGTCTACACTGCACCATACCGGAGATTTTTCTAAAGACTCTTTTCTGACCCAATCATAGCTTACTTCTGGCGGCATGAAATACATCCGTTCATATTTTTCAAAATTTTTCATAGAATCGTCCTCATTTCTAATTTCTCATCAGGTATAATTCATCAAGTTAATTGTCTTTTTTTATTCTATGACAAAATTCATCAACTTTAAAGTGTCGTTTTTATCTTTTCCTTGACCTTTATTATCTTGTTATCTAATTTTATTGAATCAAATATATTTTTATCACTTTTTTCAATACCCACCCAATTTTTTTTCTGTTAATTCCTTCTTTTGCCAAAACCGGGGTCTGATAAATAACTTTTCCATTCAAAGTATACAACACCGTTCCAATTAGCTCCCCTTTAGAAACAGGTGCTTTTTGCCGTTCATTCATTTTTACCTTCATATATATTTTCTCATCATCTTTTAACAGCAGCCGAAAAGATGGCTTCTCTGCCATACCCTGTAAAAGTATTTTAGAAAACAATTCTGAATTGTCTCTACACCCCTCTTCTACTTCTATTTCGGGAATTTGGGGAATGTCTTTTATCTCATGATACTGATAATGCCCAAATCCATAACGCAGCAAAGACTTTGTATCTTGCCATTTCCAACTCTTGTGCCCTGGCCATCCGCATCCTAAAAGTGCTACAATCAGTGTCCGCTCCCCCCTTTTGACTGCCCCTACATAACAATATCCTGCTTCAGAAGTAAATCCGGTCTTCCCAGTCAAAGCTCCTTCTTCCATCTTTAAAAGTGCATTATGATTGATACAAGAAAAACTTCTTGTTTTTTCAACATTCTGAAATGTTTTCTCCTGCGTACCGGTAATTTCCAAAAAAATTTCCCGTTTCTCAGAATCCTCAATACAGTATCGCATGATTTTTGCCAGTTCTTCGGCTGTTGCAGAGTGTTTTCCCTCTTCATCCGATGCATCCAATCCATTTGGTGTAATAAAATGACTGTTTCTACAGCCAATTTCTCTCGCCTTTTCATTCATTTGTACTGCAAATCTCTCTGTCGAACCTGCAATTGCTTCTGCTACTGCCACTGCAGAATCATTATGAGATTCTAACATCAATGAATACAGCAAATCTTTCAAAAAAAATTTTTCTCCCTCCTGCATACCAAGATGCACTTTCGGTTGTCTTGCCGCATTTTTAGAAATCGTAACAATCTGTTCTAAGTCTCCTTTTTCTAATGCCAGAATGCATGTGAGAATCTTTGTCGTACTTGCCATAGCCCGCTTCTCATAACCATTTTTTTCAAACAGAACCCGTCCGCTGTCCCCATCCATTAACACAACCGACTGCGCATGCAGATTTTGAAGTTCTTCCGGTATTCCCTGCGCTGCATCCGCCCAACCACCAAACAAAACCCACATTTGCAGACTAAGCAATAGTCCAATAATCCACGAAATACTTTTCCAATATATTTTTTTCATAGCGCCCTCCTAATATCCGGATAATTTCCTGCATATATAGTTATCTATGAATTTCTCAGACAAATTATTCCGTAAACAAAAAGATGAAACTGCACTATACATCCAGTTTCATCTCTGCTTCTTCCTCTGCTTCTGTTTTCATTTCTTCTACCTGCTCCGGATTCAGATTTGGCAGCTCCTCTAATGACGCCACACCAAATCTTCTTAAAAATTCTTCTGTTGTTCCAAACAGATGCGGATGCCCCGGGGCATCCAACCTTCCCACTTCACAGATTAGGTTATATTCAATTAATTTATTAATCGCATGGTCTGATTTCACACCACGAATCTTTTCAATCTCCAGTTTTGTTACCGGCTGTTTATAGGCCACAATAGAAAGCGTTTCCAACTGAACATCTGTCAGCACACATTTCTTTGGCTGTTTTGCAATCCGGATCAAATAGTCATATAAATCCGTCTTCGTACACATCTGAAAAGAATCTTCCAATTCAATAATGTGAATTCCTCTATTTTCCTTTTCATAATAGTCTATCATATGCCGCAGAATCATTCTCGTTTCATCCGGTGTTTGCCCGATTGCTGCTGCAATCTTATCAAGAGCAACCGAATCTCCCATCGCAAATAAAATTGCTTCCACTGCACTCTCTAATTTTGTGAGTTTCATTTTTTTATCCTTTTCTATATAATCTGAGATGTAATGATAATATCCGCAAAAGTTCCATCCTGTTCAATTAGAATCGTTCCCATCTTCATCGACTCCAAAATTGCCAAAAATGTGACAATCACATGCATCTTTGAACGCTGACGGCTTAATAGTTCTCGAAAACTAAAACATCTGTGAAATCTTGCATACTGTTCTACATATGCAAGTTTATCTGAAAGCGTCACTTCTTCCCGTTCTATTTTTCCAAATTTACTTCGGATCGGATCCATTTTATTTTCTTTTCGACGCATAATTTCTGTAAAAATTGCATTTAATTTTGCCAGTGTCAATCCTTCCAGAAGTTTATCCAGATCGATCGGCTCCTGATATTCCTGCACTTCTTCCGGAATTGTAGGCCCTTTAAACATTAATCTCTCACTGTCCAACTGTCGGTCTTTTAATTCATAAGACATGTATTTATACATCTTGTACTGCAGCAACTGCTCCACAAGCTCCTGTCTTGGATCTTCTTCTTCGCCTTCCTCATTCACTTCTTTCGGCAAAAGCATACGACATTTAATGTCCAAAAGTGTTGCTGCCATCAAAAGAAATTCGCTCATCACATTTAAGTCTTGTTCCTGCATTGACCGTATATATTCCATATACTGATTCGTAATTTCTACAATCGGAATATCATAAATATCTACCTTATTTTTATCAATTAAATGCATTAAAAGATCCAAAGGACCTTCAAATACATCCAGCTTTACTGGTATTGCCATATGACGTCTTCCCTTTTCTTTTCGTATTCCAACTTATGATTATACATCATCGACCACAATTCTACAAGTTTTAGTTTTCCTGCTGTTTCCCCCTGCTATTTTCCTACTGTCAGGATATACTGTTGAAATGAATCACAATTACCTCTGCCGGATTACAGAAACGGATATTAACCGTATGGGTGCCAAGTCCTTTGCTGACAATCATCACCCGATTCCCTTCTTTTGAATATTCACCGGAATATTTTGGAAAAAACTTTGCCTGCGGAGTAATCAGACCGCCAATAAAAGGAAGTCTGATAATTCCGCCGTGCAAATGCCCGGACAGCGTCAGATGCGCTCCCCAACTTCGATAGGAAACCTCCATTGCCGGATTGTGCGCCAGCAGAATCTCATATCTGTCATTCGATACATAACCGAACCGCTCCCTCAGAATCTCTTCTACATCTGTCGGATTCGCGAATTTCTGATAGCCTTCCATCGGCGGCTCAAATCCACTTACACGGAATCGACATCCGTCAAACGTCATACAAGCCGACTCATTTTCAAGGAAATGGACTCCGGAAGCAACGAGCAGCTCCCGGTAACGCATATAGGCATTTCCGTAAATTTCAGGGTGTTCCTTCATTCGCTGCTCATGGTTTCCATTGGCATAATAAACCGGAGCAATCTCCGGAAGCTGTCGAATAAAAGAAACAGCCTCATCAAAAGAAATATCCTTTTTCCCAATCAGCATATCTCCTCCAATCAGTATTAAATCTGGCTTGCTTTGACGAATTGCATCGATAAGCGGCTGGTTATCTCTTCCATATACTTTATTATGGAGATCACTTAGAAACACTGCCCGGTATTCTCTCGTCAATCCTTTTAATTTTTCTACACTCACCGTATAATCGGTAACTCGAAATGTCTTTAGTTCTCTTTTATTTTCTAAGAAAAATAAAGCAATTCCAATTCCAAATATCACTATTCCTATTAACAGTATATTCATATTTTTCCTCTCTTCTAAAACAGCATATTCCAAATGATTCTCGCCACACTTTGTTTTTATATAGTAAATGTCTGACGAAGTGTCTGCAGCAGCGCTTTTTTATACGTCATTTTCCCAACGGCAGTTCTAGCTTTTATAGGAATCCTTCCGACCTCTGTTTCATTCAGCACATAAACAAGTTCTCCGATGATTTCTCCTTTTTTCACAGGCGCTTTCATTTTCTTTTTTAATGTTACCTTTTTTTCCATCTCTGCCGGATTCCGCCCATTTATCTCCGTATAAGCAAATTGCTCTGTTACTTCTCCGGAAACTTTTTCCCGAACTCCTCCTATCACTTTTACTTCTGACTTTTTTGTCAGGCCTTCTTGATCTTTATATCTTGTACATACACCAAAACCATAATTCAAAAGTGCAACAGAATCTTTTACCCTTGTCTTTGTATCCGGACAAGCCATTACAACACTAATAAGTTCTACTCCATCTTTGCGTGCTGTTGCTGAAAGGCAGAAACCGGCATCATTGGTAGAGCCCGTTTTCAGCCCTGTGGCATATTTATACTGACGAATCAATTTATTTGTGTTTGCAAGACCGAATTCAGAACTTCCTTTTTTAGTCGTATGCGTAATCGTATCCATCCAAATTGTAGAATACTTTTCAATTTCCGGATATTTTGTAATCAGTTCTCTTGACATAATTCCGATATCCTTGGCTGTTGTCACATGCCCTTCTGTATCCAATCCATTACAATTCTGAAATGTTGTATGCTCCATTCCAAGACCTTTTGCCCGCTCATTCATCTGTGCCACAAAGGCATCCTCGCTTCCACTAATATGCTCAGCCATAGCCACGCATGAAGCATTTAATAATAGTAGACATTATTGTTCAAATGGATTACAGAAACGATAATAAATGTCTATCACGCCATCCTCATGCACTTCAATTTTATCAATTAACTCAAGTATCATTCCTCTTGTCAATTTCGTAACATTCATATAATTCTTAAATGTAGAAATCCAAGCATCATATTGTTCATCAACTTCATTTTGCAATTCCATTTTTTCAGAAACTTCCTGTAGTTGCTTTTCCAAATCATTTATTTTAGAATCATACTCTTTTATGTATTTAATGTATTCCTGCTTTCCAATTATTTCTTCCAAAAGATTATCATAAGTTTTCCGTTTATAGCTTTCAATTTTATCCATTTCACTTTGAAGCTGTCTAATCCTATCCCTATATTGTGCCTTGTACGAATTTTCAATTTGTATTTTATCGATATCACTAATATCTTTTGGTGTCAATATTTTATGTGCTTCTTCTTGAATAGAAGTTAGCACTGCCTCCTCCAAGTCAGCATGATCGATACTATGACTGCTGCAAAACTTTTTGCCGTGTTGCTTATAAATTTTACACACATATCCTACAAATTGATGATCTCCATGTCTTGCATACTTGCGCCCCATTGCATGTTTACAGTCTGCACAAAATATAATACCCGAAAACAGACCATTGTCTTTATTGGTAGTGCTATTCACACTTTTTGTTTTAATCTTCTGAAGTTCTTGAACCCTATCAAATGTCTCCCGGCTAATAATCGGTTCGTGCATATTTGGTACAATAATCCATGCTTCTCTTGGGAGATTCTTTTTCTTTTTATCCTTGTAAGAAATCTTATTAACCTTGTTTTGTACCAAATCTCCTATATACATTTGATTATTTAATATAGTATGTATTGTTTGATATGACCATGTTTTTGTTGTTGCCATAGCCTTTGAGTTTTTATAATTAATCCCTAACACTTGCTGCTTATAGAGAGTAGGTATCAAGATGCCGTCCTCTGTGAGGATAGCACCAATCTTTGCTTTTCCATATCCTTCTAAATATAATTTAAAAATTCGCCGGACAACTCCTGCTGCATATGCATCGACAATCAAATGGTTGTGATTATCAGGATCTTTTATATATCCATACGGACAGGAAGAACCTAAATATTGTCCATTTTTCATTTTTGCCCGAAATGAACTTCTGATATTTTCGGATAAATCCTCACAATACCATTCATTGACTAACCCATTAATTTGTCTGGATTTTTTATTTGCTGTGTCTGCTGTATCTACTCCATCCACAACACCAATAAATCTAACTCCTAAATTAGGTAAATCGTGATGGAGATATTTTTCAATGTGTTCCATATTACGAGAAAACCTTGATTGCTTTTTTGCAATAATCACATCAAAAATACCTAACTTTGCATCTTCAATCATCTCTTCGAAGCCCGGTCTATCATCATAGAGTCCACTCTCATCATCATCGGAATACACTTTTACAATTTTAAAATTCTTCTCCAGAGCGTAATTTGTCAATAATAATCTCTGGTTTTTAATACTCCTGCTGTCATCTCCTTTATTTAATTTATCTGCATCTTCTTTGCTTAATCTTAGGTATAATACTGCACGCTCGTTCATAGTCTCGCTCCTTACTAAAAATATTATACCCTTATAAGACATATACTTTTATTAGTATAGCTCATAAGGGTATTTTTTTCTATATCTATTTTCCATGTGTTTTAACAATGTTTATCATGCACTCCACAAGTGATTTCTCTCCATAAATTACATGTATCTTAATTTTATTACTGTCCTTTTTTATCAATCGAATTCCCCGCTTTTTTATCTATCCTATGTTTACTTGCTTTATTTCATTCCTTTTAAGCTGCAATATCCCAGCTCATCATAGCGTCATATACACAATCTTGTATTTTGCCTTTATAGCTTTCTGCCAGTTTTGCAATATAATTCTTTTTATATTCAATAAATGCATCCATTGCCTCTGCTTCCGTTGCAAATGTACCAATATCATGTATTTTATTTACTATAGACATTTTGGCTGAATACATTCCATTTTTATCTTTTTTAATTGTTATATTCCGTCTTTCAAACACCGTATTCAAAAAATGTGTGATAAATGAACACGTCTCAGGACTGTACAACTTGCCGTACCGTCCTAACAAATCTTTATCTAAATCAACTTTTCTACCGCGAAGACAATGATCATCATACCAAATTTTAAAATTTTGGAAATTTTGCCATTCTTCGCAAACGCGACACCCTCTATACTCCGGCTTTTTCTTAAGTACCTTTTTGTTATAACAACGCTGCATCATATTAGTCCATCTTGACCAAGCATCTGATTTGTAATCAACTCTACCGCCCATGTAGCCAACACCATTATATGTCCTGTTGTAATATCTTGCTTTCCATTCTTCCGGCTTATATTCCTCTTGGTTTACGATTTCTATAATTTCATCTTCAGTAACAAAACCATTCTTTTCAGATCTATTTTTTATTTCTTGATACTGCAATTGTGTAACAGGGTATAGATTTTTGTAATAATTATCTTCAACATCCCCATTCATTCTCCAACATTCGGTATTATTTTTCATGTCATAATTTATAATAAACAGCTTTATTACTAAATCTCTGGCTAATACTTTCTCTTTTTTATGTCCAAACTCATTTTTGGATTTAATATATATATTTTTACATAACGTATATGATAGCTCGCCCGTTGTCCTTGACCGACTAGGTTTTAATAATCTGTAAACTCCGTCATCATCTTTTACAATAACTCTACCGTAATTTGACCCCCAGCTATGTTTACAATCTAAAATCCTGACAAATTTTTCATCGCGTGCAATGTGGCTGATTCCGGAAACATTTTTATGCAATACTTGATCAAATGATATCTTTTTAAACTTCCGTTCGATCATCGCAACTTCTACAACCTCTCCGTTAGCTAGTCTTTTCTGTTGCTTTTTTTCTGATAAAATTCTTCCTTGACATTCTATGCATGTGTTTACATAAGCTTTATTATATATTTTCCTAAAATTATCCAATGAGAGTTCTCTCCCACACACCTTACATTGTTTTGTTTTAGTTTTGTCGTCTCTCAAAGCGTCCTCCTTATTTATAATCACAGATTTTATAAGCATAGAAAAAGGTCATCGTAAAATCACAATGACCAGTCAAAAATCCATGATGCCAGATTATCTTTATCTTTCCACCCGGCTTGGAAACAATATCTATTTTTTATATTCTAACTCTATTTTTTTAATTTTTCTAAAAATCCTCAACACTTTATTTTTCTAGTTATTGTAGTAATGTAGAGGATTTTACCACCTTTTATAAAAGCAGATGAAACTGCAATTTCATTGCATAATTTACAATTTTTATATAGAATCATGGTGACAAGATATTTTATCCCACCACCATGACACAACAATTTATCTTTTCCTCAATCCTGTCTTCTTAGCATCTTTGTACATCATACTAGACGTAAACTTATAGCTATCCATGAGCAGTTTCTTCATATCTGGAATACTGTCTTTTGTAATCGTTCCACCGTCAATCGTCAGTAGACTATCATAATGGTTTTCTATTACCGTATTATTGACAGGAGTTATATTAGGAACTGGATCATAAGTAGGAGAGAAAGCAAATTGACCAGGATTGATTTTAGACCAGTTATACATATTATCAGTTTCTTGGCGTGTCATTATCTTATCGCCCTCATTTAGCTGAGTAAGGACGCTTCCGTTCCTTAGAATAAATTCCTTACCATCTTCTTGCGTAATAGCAAGTTGATTTTCTGGAATAAAACTAGCACCAGAACGATAACCTCTTAACTGGTCAAGAGATACCCAACCTAAATCATGTTCCCCAAACTTAGAAGTACGAGAAATATGATATGGCTTTGTAGCCCAACTTCTTGAATTTATTTTTGTAATATATACGGTTTGTCCACGCATCTGACCACCAGAAGGAGTTACACCTTGACTGTCATAATAATAAAATCCGCTTGCAAATGTGACAGCATCTCCAACTTTAGGGACACCATCTGCGCCAGTATTATTATTATTATTTGCAGGTGGAGCTGGTTTTGGTGGCTCTGGTTTCTTAGTTACTGTTACACCTATAGAAGCAGATAATCCACTACCATCAGTTGTAATTACAGTGACTTGACATGATCCTGGCTTTAATCCTGAGATTGTTCCATTTGATGCAGTTGCGATTCTAACATCAGAAGAATTCCATGTTAGTGTTTTATTCTTTGCATCTGTTGGACGGATTTGTGCCGTTACATACGCTGTCTGTCCTTCCTGAATAGAAATAGCAGTAGTAGACAGTTTCAATTCCGCACACAGACGATTATCTGTGTTTGGTTTCTGCATGATTTCATTTTCAAATTTTGAATTGAAATCTCCATTATTAGGAATAGGAGTTGTAACAGTTCCAGAAGCATTTCCAGACGGTTTTATTGAACCCTGTGGTTTTGTTGCACTTTCATGCTGAGATTGTGCGCCGGACTGAGAACCAAGCTGTGATTGATTTTGGTTGAATCCATTAGAACCAACCCATCCAGTATTTCCGATGATTTGATTGATTTTGTCAAAAGCTGATTGATAAGAACCAACTATTTTTGATAACATACTGTCAATAACTTGTTGTTGTTTTTCTGCTGAATGAGCAATTTCATATTCTGTGTCTTCAAGCCAATCATTTATATCTTCTTTGAACTTTTCTGAGCCAAGATCCATCATCTCATTTTTGTGATCTCGCTTCAAATCATCAAGTGACTCTTGTTGTTGAGCTAACTCAGCTTCGAGCCTCTTTTTCTGCGCCTGCGCCGTTGCATTATTAACTCCATTCAATGCCGCAATCTGAGCTTTGATCAGATTAACAGACTTTTGTTGATTTTTAAGTTTACGGTCATATTCAAAATATGATTCTTTTCTTTTCCTTGCCTCATCATATTTATCAATGAGTTCAGTAGTAACTTCCGCCTCTTTCTTCATCTGAGTTTTATATAACTCTATGATCGTGTCTTTATATTTTTCAACATCTTTTACAGTGTCCTGTATTTGTTGCGTATATTCAGCAGAAGCTTCTTCCAGTTCTTTTTCAGAGATTACTCCGTTTTTAAAAGACTCTTCTAGTTTTTCTAAGCCAGTCTGATGATCTTTAATCTCTTGTTTTGCAGCATTCATACCCTGAGCAATAAGGGCTAATCCTGCTGCTAACTCAGCAGTACCACCACCATTCTTGTCAAAGAATGCATCTTCATTAAGTAAATCATAGAAGGAATTAAGTTCAGCTCTCAACTCTTTTGACTTTTTTATTCCTTCATTGAGAGGATCAAATCTTAACTCAAAGATACTATCTTTAAGTTTCTCATTATCAGTCATTAGCTGTAATGTTTCTTCATCAAGTTTATTGATTTCTTCTGCAAGTTCCTGATACCTTGTAGAATTCACATCATATTTAGATTGTTCAGCTAATTTCTTATCACGCAACTGTTTGTTTGCGATAATCTGAGAATCATTGGTATTTATCTGTTCTTGGTATAAAGACTCAGGAATTTTCTCATCTCTGGCTTCTAACAATTCAATCTGAGCATCTATTTTAGATACCACACGTTCAAATCCATCAATGAGATTTTTTAAAGTGTCATACTCAATTTCTCTTAGTTTATCTTGGAATTCAATTAATTCTGAGGACGCTTTGTATATTTCAGATGTAAACTTTTGAATATTTTCCTGTCCTTTAAACCAAGCCTCAGAATCCTTTTGGATTGCTCCACTAGATACTTGCGAACTAAACTCTTTCTGATAATCAGCTAATTTTTGTACCAACTGATTATATGTATCTTGCTGTGCCTTGATAGCGTTTTTCAACTCATTTGTATTTACTTCTAGGTTGATAGCAGTACCAAGTTTTTCATTTAATTCTTGTTTAGACTCTGCAACATCAATCATAGCTTTATTAATATCTATCATGGAATCATGCCATTCTTCGACATTTTTAAGTCTTTGTTGATTTAATTCAGATTCTTTTTCCTTTAGATCATCTATAGAGTCCTTACATTTTTCTGCTTCTTCATACCATTTTTTATAGTCTTCAATTTTCTTTTTGAGATCTTCATTTGCAATATTTTCAATTGAAAGACTACCATTCTGTATTTTACTTATATAGTCAGAATTAAGTCCAAGTGAATTTGCTTTACTTAAATAAGCATTATAAGCTTGCTGCTGTTTTACAATCTCATTTTGTACTTTGAAAATAGCCACAGAAGTAGCAGATTGCTTATTGACTAATCCAATTGCTGTATCTATTGCATCTACCGCACGCTCCGTTTCTTTTGCAATGCGTCTTAACAGTATCTCAATCCAATCCAAAACTTCTTCAACAGCTTTTTCTGTTTCTTTAGCAGCAGTTTTTGAAGAGGATTTTGATTTAGAACTCTTTGATGAAGATGTTGATTTTAAAGAAGATGAAGAACCAAAACTTCCGGAACCACTAGAGAAAGCTGTTCCAGACATTAAAGCTTTACCACGCCCATCAATTTTACCATTCTTTAATAATGCCTCCGTCTGGATATCATTAAATACAATTGCATGTGCCGGTATCTTAGCAAATTCAGTTCCATTATCTCCTACTGTGTACCAATGTCCTGTATGTGGATCAACAACAATCTCCCTACCTCTTTCTCCGACTAATGCCGTTTGTGTTTGAGGATTGCCCCAATTACCACTTGCATATGCAGTTCCAGATAAATTTGCTGTTCCGGATAATTTATGAACACCACTATTGTTTTCTACTCGATTTACTGTCACCGTCACCGTTTTACTTTTAATAGATGCTAATGATGATTTTACACTAGATAGAGCTGTTGTTGCTTGGAATGTATTTGCCGTTACTGTAAAGTTTTTCTGATTAATTGTTTGATTTTCCACAGATTGTACGTCTGATTTTGCTTGAGATGTCTCTGCTGCAACCGGAATAGTAATACTCCCATCCAACAATCCAGCTTTGATTTGTTCAACAGACATCCCTTGTATACCAAGAGCAACTTTCATCTCCGGTGTCATTGATTCGATTTGTGCAACACAAGCATCAATCTGTGACTGTGCATTATTAACATCAGCAGATACCCGGACATTTCCTTGTAATGTTTCAAGACTTTCTTTCATTCTTGAAAGTGTCGCATATCCTTCATTTAATTCTGACTCATCCACTTCAATGGAGACATCAATCTTTTCTGTCTGTCCAAGTTCTTGCTTTTTACTTAATAGATATTCTAATATTGAATTTGCATCCTCTAACTTATCAGCTCTTACATCCGGGGCAATTTCGGAATTGTTTAAATTTTCAATATATTCTTTGACTTTTTCTATTTGTCCATTCACTTCCGCAAAAGAATCCACATTTAAATCTACTTGCATATCTCCTAATGCTTCTTTTGCCTGCTCTGCCTGAGATTTTAATTCTTCCATAGACGCAAGCGGTTGATCTAAATTGATATCAAATCCATAATCAGACAGTTTCCTTAAGATAGCCTGAACTGCTTCAACATCAATTCCTAACTTATCAGCAATTTCTTTGTCATTATTTGCGCCAAAATTGATTTCCCAATTCCCATCCTCATTCATCTGCGCCCATTCCGCATTAAGATTATGTACATCCTCAAGAAATCTTTCTGCTCCGTCTCGCCCCTCCGTAAAATATCTCCTAATCTTTGGAATCGCTTCTTCGTATGCAGCAGTGATTTGATCTGTAGATGCATTAGATAAGTCTTTGCTTGAAATCAAATCAGTAAATTCTTTAAATTTGTTTGTTCCTGTTAATTTCTTATCATATAACTCTTGTGCCTTATCTAAATTTCCAAATATAGAGTCATACATATCACCTTCCTCACCACCGGACATAGCACGTTGCCATTGCTGATACGCCGATGATGCAGCCTCGTACTGATACTGTAACTCTTCTAATG
>JAGZJD010000141.1 GCA_018365895.1 Lachnospiraceae bacterium
ATAACAAGCTTTTCTGCAATTTCCAATACCTTTGTTTCCATCTTTGTTTCCCCTTTTCTTGCTTAATATAAAAAATCTTGCGGCAGCTTTCCTCTTATCTTCATCTCATCTATAATGTAGTGTGCTGCTTTAATACCAAATTCCTTAGTATCCAAATTATGTGGAATTACAATTACTTCAATATTATCATTTACATTGTCAATAATCGTTTTGATTAAAACATTATCACTCTCTGGTGAATACAATTCTTGTCCCACTAATGTATTATGACGCATTCCCTTCGTTGGAATCAAAAGTTTTACTGGATATGTGACCTTGCTCAATCTCTCCGCTAAAATTTTTCCCAACGCCTCAGCTTCTTCAGGTAAAATTTTGATATATGCTGTATTGGCATTGTGTAGCATATATTTTCTTTCATCCATTCTATCTGGAAGTTCATTTGTACCAAAATCAACAAAGTCTAAACCTCCAAGGCTGATTACCAACGGGATTTTTTGATCTACCGATTTCACAAGCCGAATACATGCTTTAGGTCCATATGAAAATCCGCCACCAAAATACTCACTTGTCAACTCATGTAATGTCAAATCTAAAATCCCGTCTATCAGACCGTTCGATGCCATTTCTTCCATAGTCGCTCCACCAACTCCTGTTGCATGGAACCCAATCACTTCTATTCCCAGTCGTTCTAATTCTTCTACCGCAGCAACTGCTCCATTGTTCGTTACCCCCATAAGCGTAACTGCTACAACTGGTCTATCTCCCTTTTCTAAGACTTTCCCTGCATACTTTACCATTCCCACGCAACATGCACACGCATTTGAAATTACTTGTCGTGTAACAATATTAAGTCCTGTAAAATCACAAATTGCAGGCATAACCGTGATATCTTTATCCCCTACGACTAAATCAAACTTTCTAGTCCCACTTGCAACAGTTGTTGCTATCACCTTAGGAAATCCAATTGGTAACTTTTGCATAGCATTTGCTGCCATAACGGTATTTTGTAAACCTCCTACCGAAATAACTCCGTCAATTTTTCTTTCCTGATACAGTTTTTCAACATATGCTGCAACTGCATCCTTCATAAAATCAATCTTTTCTCCTTTTGTTTTTTCTTCCATTTCTTTCCAACTAGTTCCATATGCCTCCGCTATCTCCTCCCTTGAAATATCATAATTATAAGAAGGCTGTGGTCCCGTAGCTGTATTAATCACAATAGTATTCAAATCTTCATTTTTTATAAAGTCACTGATAAATTTTGCCTCTTTAAATTTTGTATCACAACTTTCGATAATTGCTATTGTTTTCATCTTTATCACCATTTCTCCTCTATATAGATATTGTGAAGATTTCTAAAATAGAAAATCTTCACAATACAACTCACTAGCTCTGACTAAAATATTTTGTTTCTGCCTTCTTCGCAGCTTTTTTTGCATCTTTATCAATAATTGCAGTTTTATATTGATCAAATACAAAATCACTTTGTTTCAAACCAATTACCGGAAGTTTATTAGCATGAGCGTTTTCATACTTTTCCACTGCGGCAGATAAAATTACATCATGTGCAAGTAACAAATGTTTATGAGGATCCACCCCTGCTTCTTTACATCTGCGAAGAGTATCGCGCAATGTCTGCCATGCTGCCACAATGTCAACATAACGCCCTGGAGGGCAGATATCATAATGAAGTTCATCTTGCATTTCCTTTGGTGCATTAATATTCCCCATTACAAATACTGAGTCACCTACACAGAAATATGGACCTTCTTCCGTTTCAACAACTACTGTCATATGACCTGGACAATGTCCAAACGATTCATATACACTTACTCCTGGAACAATTTCTGTTTCACCTTTTACTGTCTCAAAACGTTCATAAACTCCCGGCTGGTCGTACGGTGCGATAAATTCATTTCCACATGTTACATCACCATCTTTTGCAATAATCGGTCTGCAATATGATTTATAATGTAAAGGAATTGGATTGTGTGCATAATTCCACTCTACCTCGTTGCAAATAAAACGAGCTTTTGTAAATTTTTCAAGATAGAACACATGATCCCAATGAAGATGTGTAAATAAAACAATATCTACGTCCGATGGCTTGTAACCTACCTGAGCTAGACGAGATTCAATATCGTCAATTCCAACTCTCTGTAAAGATGGTCCATGATGATACTTATCTGCATGTTCCGTCCATGACATTCCTGTATCGACAAGCACAAGCTGATCGCCTCCTTCAATCAAAAATGTAAAATCTGGTAATTGATCTGAGTCGTTCGTAATTCCCATTTTTTCTACATATTTTTTACATGAGAAATGATACCAGTACTCCAATGGACGTGTTGGAATATAACCTGAATTAAGTGGTCTGATTGTTAATGACATAATAAATTCCCCGCTTTCTGTGATTAAATAAAATTATAATATTTCTAACAATTATTTTCTGCTTTCGCAAGTTCTCGTTCACGAACTGCTTCCTCTGAATAAACTCCCATTTTTTTCTTTCTCATACGCTTATCTAAAAATGCTGTTATCATAGGCGCCGTAAAAGCAGTTATAATTGCTGCTACCGCACATTGAGCTGTTGCAGTACTTGCATATGGTTGCCAAGCTGGATCCATCTCCGCAACTGATGCTGGTACACTTGTTGCATTTGCCGCCGTTGTTCCAATTGCTGCTCCCATAGCATTTCGTCTGTTTTTTGGGAGACACAATTGAAAAAGAAAGTAAAATACAAATGCTGACATTGCAGATAGTATTGCAAGCAAAATTCCTGCAAATCCACCTTCTGCCAAACTGGCAAGACTCATTCCTGCTCCAATTGGAATCATCATGAAAAATGTAATGATTGGAAGTGATTTCTCTGCCAATTCCCGGAATGTCTCATCTAGATTTCCCCACACAATGCCTATAATTAATGGAATCAATGTTGCAATAAATGCTTCAACTGGAATTGATGCCATACCTGCTGTTCCCATTGCAATCATCGTAAAAAAAGGTCCGTCATTTAATGACAAAATGGAAATAGCTCCCGCATCACTCTCATCACCATATTGTTGTGCAAGTCCCAAATACAATCCGCCTGCTGAATTTGTGATTGCCGCTATAATTGCCATTGGTGTAACGCCCAACACCCCCGCGTTTCCACATAGTTTTGCAACAATCAATCCTAACGAAACACCTAATATAAATTTCATAAGTGTTAATACAAATCCTTTGTAAAGCGGAAGTCCGATTTTCTTTACATTGATTGATGCTCCGTTCAGCATGAGAAACATCCCCAGTAAGCAATTTGTCCCAGTTTTAAACATACCTGTTGTAAATCCGCCAATTTCTAATACACTTGGTATGAATGTATTGGCAAGGACACCTATAAGCATAGGTACAATAATCAAACCACCGGGAATCTTTTGCATTAATCTGAAAAAACTTTTCTTTTCCTTCATTCTTTCTCCTCCTTTTCGGATATTGGATATTGGATACGATTTATTTTTTTTTATAATACTTCAAGAACTATATTTTGTCAATTCGATAATTTTCATAGTTTTTTTCACTAATTTTTATGCATTTTTCCACTACTCTTCATGTCATATGCCACAAATGCATCCACTTTAGGTTGTGAAGAACATCCAGGGACAAAGTTATGCGTTAAAAAAACATCTACCATCTCTTCTCTTACTTTACTCCCTGTTGTAAATGCTCCCATGCAAATAATATTCGCATCGTTGCTCAAACAGGCTCTCTTTGCCGAATAAACATCTGATACTAGGGCTGCATATGCTCCTTGTACTTTATTAGCAGCTATAGACACCCCTATTCCCGTGCCACAAATTAAAATTCCTTTATCATACTCTCCTTTTGCAACACTTTCTGCAACCTGTATGGCAGCATTCGCATAAATAGGATCTGGACTTCCAAAATCAACAACCTCTCCATAACCTCCTTTTTCAATATATAATCTCTCGGAATCTTTAGCTCAGTAAAATCAAGGCTTGCAGATTCCTTTTTTATTAAAATCCCCCACTTTTTTGCCCAAAAAGTCTTGACAAATC
>JAGZJD010000142.1 GCA_018365895.1 Lachnospiraceae bacterium
ATTCACGGTATCTATGAACCAGAACGGCGGTATCCACAAAGGCGGATTTGCGGTACTGTGTCACCGGAATGGCGGTTCAGAATCGCCCGGAATACTCAACCAATCATGGATTACAATTCCGCTCTGGTTTGCGACAAATGCAATCAGATGGTGTTAGCTTGCAGAATGCTGAAGCTCCAGATGAAAAAGAGAGACATCTACAAAACAATCGACAGAGCTGAATACAAAAAAATTAAGTTCTATGCTGCAAAACACGGCGAGGTAAGACCAATCGTGAAATTCCTTGACGGATACTTCAAAGGAACCGACATCGACAAAATCACAGATCCGATTGATTACGGCGATCTGGTCGACGAGGAAGAACTTTCCGAGGACGATGAATTGTTCGCCTTTTAATTGACAACTACATAAAATTTCGAATAAATCCTTTTCTCTAAGGGCTCTGGCAGAAATGTCGGAGTCCTTTCTCTTTTCAAAATCATACATACAGTATATGTATAAAAAGCAAAAATCACCTACATTGCGTAGATGATTCATAAAGTATAGAAAAGCTGTAATTAAGCACAGCTGCAGCAGATTTTAAAGTCCATACATACGCCATATGTATAAATTTCAGAAAATTGGAATAGCGATAATCAATGAAAAAATTCAATCCAGACAGATCTGCAGTAAAAACAAAAAAGTATACATACAATATATGTATAAACGAAAAAAAGCATAGTATCCCTTAAAATTTTAAATTTGCGCCATGTAGTAATTTCCATGTATATAGCTATTACTTTTATGTGATTTTTCTTGTTTTTTCTTATTTTGTTACCTTTTTTACATCTTATCTTGTGTGATTGTCTTAGCGCTGCGTGTTTCAATTCTTTCCAGCCCGTTGTTTCTAACCTTTGCCTGTAGCCACTAGCTCATCCATAATGTGATTAAGTGGATATCAAGTTATTCGCTTAGGATCTAGGACATGTACCATAAAGTCTGTATATGATATATAGGGAATCGCAAAAAAACTTATCCCCCCCCTGCGACTTGGAAAAACAAAAAGTCTGGAAAGGTTTTAAGTTTTTCGTGTCGCAACATTTTGTGTTCGGCATTACCCGTGGAGCCAAGGTCCAGTATAAAACGCTCTCGATTATCAATCGCCACAAAATGCCCTCGCCATTTCAGGTCCTGGGACAGTCAGCATCGTGTCATCTTTGAATAAAAAGATAGCACCCATCTAACGGCAATCTATTCGAGCCATGGGGACGATTGACTTCCATTCCGCTAAGGTTTGTACCACTCGAAGAGCTTAAGATGAGTACCAGTCATCTGTAAAAGGTTGCTTACCTCCAATTATTTTTACTCGCATAGCCTAATTGGTAGCGTTTCAAAGATGCTTGTTACGGTATTCAATTGTAAAAATATTTCGAATTCGATCAATAAAATTGATCAAATATATTGACTTCAGTTAATTTTGATCATAAAATATATATGTACAAATCGCATAATGGTCCAGTTAATCTTGTGTTGATTTGTAAGAAAAAGATTACATGATATGCAACCACCTGACAATGGTTGCATATTTTTTTTGCTCTTAAAACAAAAAAACAGATTGCAATCATTTCGCAATCTGTAAATATCATACCTATAATAAATTATATTTTAATAGTATAAATGATTTGGGAATGAGAAAAAGATTACGAAAAAATTCTCTATATACAAAACCAACTTGATTCCTGACACATCAAGATGATTCTAATTGTTCAGTTTTCAGTCCTTTTCTCTTCTCAACTATAATTTTATAACTAAAAATTTTCAAAATCAATAGTTCCGAACAGTAAATAAAAAAATTTTTTCTTAATTTGAAAAAAGTACAAATTATAGATGGTTGATCACAAAAATGCGGCAGAATTGATTTTATTTATTATAAATGAGTAATTGATCGCTTGGAACATTTAAAATCATTTCTCCCGAATTATACATAAAGTATATACATTATATATGTGAAGCGTGATGTATTTTATACATACATTATACATATAAAAAAATGAGCAATTTTCAAAAAGGATATTTTTAAGGGCAATTTTGTGTTATGATAAGAACCAGAGAGAATGAAAGGAGGATCATGGGTAAAATAATTAAATTACCAGAAGAAAATCTAAGAGGATTACATTTCTTTACAAATGGAATGAACTTTCCAGTAGTTGCAGGTTCTTATTCCGATTGGGAAAAGCAGCAGCTCTCATATTTGGAATCAAATCTAAGTTCTGTGGGCTTCAATACAGAGTCCGTCTGCCAGTGGTGCATCAGTCACAATATTCGATATCAGATCCTATATCCGTTACGGAAAATCAGTATCTTGAAAAATCCATACAAATATTACAAATTCATACAGTTAAAGAAAAAATTGAATTATTCTCTCTAAAAGAAAGGCGCTACTGGAAAATGAGCCAGTAGCGATTTTTACTTATCCTCTTCTGTTGGCGGTACAAATTCTAAAAGATCCTCTATACGACAATCTAAAGTAGAACAAATTCTTGCCAGTACAGCGGTATCTAATCTGGTAATCTCACCATTGCAGTATTGATTGATCTGTGTCCGTTGCATTTCTGCCTTATGGGAAAGCTTATTTTTAGAAATGCCTCTTTCCTTGATAAGCTCATCTAATTTGATTTTTATATATCCGTAGTTCTCTTCTTTCATAAACACACCTCATGACTTTGTCGAAATGGAGAAGAATATGTCAATTATTTCTGTTTGACATGTATAGTGTATGGTAGTTAGAATTAGAATATAAGTTCTAAGAAATCTTGTCAGACTTCTTACACATATGAAAGGAGATATATCATGGAAGAACTAATTGAAAAAATAATGGATTCACGAATAGGTGATGTGATTGATAAACGTACAGATCCACTACTTCTGGAAGATGAGGAATATCAACAGAATTGCATAGATTTGGATTATTTGGAAACAAGATATATGAAACTTGACTTGCCAATATCCTTAAAAAGAATAATAGATGATTATATTGCTTGTCTCGACACTACAAATTGTAGAGCAAATGATATTTACTACATGGCGGGAATAAGGGATGCTATACTATTTTTTAATAAGGCTGGGTTGATTAAGGAGAGTTTATGAATAAAGACAATATGAGGTATTTTCTTGTAGAAACATTCGAATTTTCTGATGAACAATTAGCGGCAATAGATTGCCAGATACCGATGACACAGAAGATATATGATTCCATTCTGGATCGGTGTATGGAAATTGGCTCTGGAGCAGATCGTATCTTCTATCGTATGCTTTTAGAATATCCAGATTTTCTTTCAGTCTATGCAAATAGAATAGAACAAGAAGTAAATGAACGATATCCAGATATTGATTTTCCACAACAAACGCCAGAGGAACTGCAAGCAGGATGGGAAGATTTATGTAGGCGTATTCGTGAAAGGTACGGAGATGATGCTATATGAGAAGAACAGCCACTGGAATTTCCCCCAGTGGCTACTTGTTTTCCCGTAATGTTTTCTTTGTTACAGCAATAATATCCTTTATGATTTTCAATTCCTGTGGAGAACATCCATTTAAAAGCTCTGAAATATCTTTTTCAAGAGTATTTTGAGCGATAGGAAGGCTATCACAAAGAAGCTGATCAACAGTGATGTCAAGAATATTACAAAACCGAACCAGTAATTGAAGGCTTGGTTGACTTGTTCCACGTTCAGCATGGGAAACGCTTGATACTGCACAATTGGCTAGTTCAGCAAGCTTTTCCTGCGTATAATGCTTTTGCATACGATATTTTTTAATTCGCTGTCCAAGGGCTTTATAGTCTAGTTCTTCTGGCATGATATCCTCCTTCCTATTATTAATTTCCAACTGTTATTTTAGGTCATATTGTGATACGATATAACAGAGTATGCATCATATTGTGATGCAAAATGACGATTTTAATAATTTTTAAGATTTATAAAACCGAAATGAGTTTTCACCCGTCTAGGTATCAGAAAGAGGGGTGATAAGCTATGGATGATGAAGATTTCCGAA
>JAGZJD010000143.1 GCA_018365895.1 Lachnospiraceae bacterium
TGTGTTTTCCGAAACAAGTGAATTATTGTTTTTAGATGTCCTTGTTGAGTTAGGCACACATCCTGACACTGCCAAAGACAATACCGTTGTTATTGCAAATAATTTTATAATACGTTTATTTATACACATACTTTCCTCCATAAAGCACTTTATACTCGTCTTATTTAATACCTTGTTTGAGAATAATATAATCTCTTAACCATCAATTATGTAATAGACATAATATTAAAACTCAATATGAAAAACAAATTTACTATAGTGTTCTTTTGTTGCCTGTTTTTCCATACCTGCACTATGCTTTGCACTTACCAGTTTACTTACTGCCCCATCAATTGTAGATGCTGTTTTCATTGACATTGACGCCGTAGATGTTCCCTCTAGTTCTAAGACTTTAGATTCTACCATGTTTTTCCCTTCACATCTCATTTCTATCAAGCGTTTTATATTCTCATCATGCCTAAACCATTTCAATTCCGGTCTATGTGGATCGCTGTTCCCCTGAAAATGAATAACTCCAGTACCCATATTCTTATTTATCTTATTGTAAAATATATCTTGTTCTGCTTGTTTACCGGATGCTATTGTCCCGATTTTAGTCTTAACGCTTTCGCTGATTTTACTTTCTTTTTTTGTTCTCCCTTCTGCCATATCTGATTCACTTATTTCAACTGAACAACGCTTTGCTCCGAGTGAATATGCGATATGCTCCAATTCAGCAATCTTCTCTTGCTGTGCTCTGCTAAATAATGCTTCTATCTTTACGAATTTTTTTCTATCA
This sequence comes from Lachnospiraceae bacterium, assembly GCA_018365895.1. The sequence goes on from JAGZJD010000143.1 coordinate 779, forward strand.
AACCTGTCTACATAATAAATAGAATCACACATTGCATCAGGAATAAATTCCAAACCACTCCCCTCAACCGCCTCATCATATAAACATAATATTTCTACACCATTTTCTTTGGTCAGCCAGCCAATAGCCCCCTCACAAACGTCAATGTCGCGCCGGATGGCATCATCAACAATCATAATCATGTTAGGAATATTAAAGTTTTCATTTTGATATTGTTCTGGGAAAAGTGGATTGTACTTTTTCAATCTTCTTAAATAATTATCACTCTTTGTCTTATCCACTATGTCTTTGGCGCTATTTTGCACTCCTGTCGCCATCTTTTTCCCCACATCTGAAGTTTTTTGAAGAATAGTTGTTACTGTCTCTGTCGCTTTCTTTTTATCAAAGTAGCTTTTCATATTTCACACCTTACCCCGAATTTTTCTCGGAATCAATACCTTCCTCTCTTTTAAACATATTGTACCAAATCTACTAGCATATGGAAACATCCTATTATATAGTAACCTATATTTTGAAGCTTTATATTTGCAAAAAGCAAGTGGACAGTCAGTCTACGACTTCACTGTCCACCGGGTCACACATGAATTATTTCATCGTAACGGTTACTTCATCTATTTTTTCCTCATTTGCGTCCTTAATTTCAAGTGTAATTTCAGCCTCTTTCACTTCATCGATTCCTTCTAATCCAGCTTCTTCAATATCATACTCATCCAACGCAATATCGAAAAAGCCCTTTCCGCCTCCTGGAACCTTTACCGGGCTACACAAAGCATTTATCATATACCCATTTACAGATAGCGATTTATAAACATCTCCAACAGAAATGGAGTCTCCTGAATTATTTTCTACTGCCAATACTAAATGAGTATCATCTGACAATTCGCCTGAGTCTTCAACTACTCCTTTATAAATAATTTTCACTTCCTTTTCGTTGTAGATTTCCGTTCCCGAAGTATCAAGGTTTACTTCTTTTTCAGAAATCTCAAAGGATAACTGTTCTTCATCTCCTACAATGTTATACTCTTTGTCTTTCACAGCAAAATTACATGCCACTTTACCTATCTTTGATATACCAAATGTCTCTTTCAAGGAATCATCTAACATATTACTTGTATCAAGAGCAACAATTTTACGCATTCCCGGATTGATTTTATCTGTCTGCCAAGTACTATAAGTCACCACAAGATTATTTAGAGATATATCAGAAAAACTACTGTGCAAAGTTTCCGCTGTGTCATTAACAATCTCCACAAATACCGCTCTTTCGCCGCCACTCTTTTCTATAACTGCTTCAGATACAATCTTCAGACCATTTTTATTATATAATTCTTTGTCTGAATAACTCAACAGTTTCATACCGTAAAGTGTTTCAACAACTTTATTTTTCATTGCTGCCTGATAGGTATCTTTTTTATAATCATACTTTTCGGCAAGAGGCGTTTTTATTTGTACTGGTTCGAAATGAGTTTCATTATAATCTTCATCATTCATACCAATCCCAATCTGCACATCTGCAATTTCATTAATTCCAAATGCCATTAACTGCTTTAAATCAAATTTCATAACCTCATTAGCCTTTTTCCCCGCAGCGACATCAGTATTAAAATATCCGTCGTCAATCATATATCCATTCATTGAATTACAACTATAGCCTAATGTTCCACTATAAAAAGTATAATTTCTTTCACTGTTATTCTCTATCACTAAAGTCAATTCAGCCTGATCCTCTGTATACTCTAGGCTTTTCGCTGTTACTTTTACACCATTTTCATCTATTAATACTGTTTCTTCTATTTTTCCTTCTGTATTAAAGCCGTCAATACTTACTTTCGTTTCTTCCTTTTTTACCTGTTCTCCTTCCGCTTTTTTCTCACTGCTTTTCCCAACAGTTCCACACCCTGTCATCAGCAAAATGATTCCCGTTATGATTGCTATTATTTTCTTATGTTTCATGCTCTTTTACTCCTCTTTTCCTTTATTTCTTCCGTTTTAAAATCTCTTTTTTTATTTCTTCTTTTATCTCTCTGATTTTTTCTAAATAAGTCACTCCTTCATTCTCCAATGGCACTTTCGGAACTCCGAACTTCTGGAACATCAGAATCAATTCTATTTGCACTTTCAGTTCGATGATTTGATTTTCGATTGTTCTTCTCTGTTGATTAAGATATAAGTTTTTCTGGTCTTCCGTGGCATCTAACAATTGTTTGATTTCTCTTAATTCCAGATTAATCTCCTTATATAACAGTATCTCCCAGATTCGCTCCAAGGTGCTTTGTTCATACACCCGGTGGTTAATGGAGTTTCTCTCAACAGAGATTAAGCCTTGCGTATCATAGTACTGTAGAGTTCTCTTAGTCAGCCCTGTTTGTTTACTTGCTTCATTCGTTTTTTTCATCACGGTCTTTCCTCTCCCCGTATAGAAAAAGCATATTCTATGACGCTCACGTCATAGCAATGCTTTTTACGGAAATATTTTCCAATTGCTACATATAAGACCGTGTTTTTTTCGCGAAAAAACCCCTTCAAATATATTTCTACATTTGAAGGGGTTAACATAAAACCACTAAGTGATTTCTTTCATTATTTGCACTACCTATTTCATTACAATATTTATAATCTTTTTCGGAACATAAATCTCTTTTACGATCGTACCTGTCAGTTTGTCTGCTACTGCTTCTTTTCCGGCTGCGATAGCGTCTTCTTTGCTGATGTCTGCTGCAACGGAGATGACTGCTCTTGTTTTTCCGTTGATCTGTACCGGAACTTCGATCTCGTCATCCTTCATTTCATTTTCATCATATGTTGGCCATCCTGCCTCGAATACGCTGCCTTCGTGTCCTAACTGCTCCCACACTTCTTCTGCGATATGTGGTGCAAATGGGGACAGAAGCACTGCCATAGTAGAAAGTGTCTCTACATCGATTCCGCCGGCTTTCTTCGCAATCTCTATCAATTTGTTATTGTGCTCCATGAAGCCGGAGATTGCTGTATTTAAGCTGAAGCTTTCCAGACGAGTTGTAATGTCTTTCACAAGCTTATGGCGTTCTTTTATCATTTCTTTTGATGCTTCTACGTTTACATCCTTGCTGTCCATAACAAGATTCCAGAATCTCTTTAAGAATCTGTTTACACCGTCAATTCCGCGGTCATCCCATTCTGCATCTAACTCTGGTGGACCTACAAACAGTTCATACATTC
>JAGZJD010000144.1 GCA_018365895.1 Lachnospiraceae bacterium
GCGCATCTCCACTATAAATATTTGGAAAGCGAAAAACAATAGGAAGATCGTGGCAATCCACTTGGAATATTTTCCGATCAGGCTGTAATCGATCCTATAGACTACAATCATCGCACTAAAACTGATTATTGCATTAAATATATGATGGCGGAAAAAATATGCGTTATTGTCTGGAATATATCTCGTGACGAGATACTGTATCAAAATGCTGAAAAGTGTCAGTATACCGATTGCCACAATTATGCGCCAAGCCATCTGCGGGCGATGGAGCTGATCCATCTCCACACCTGTCTGAACAGGATCCCCCATATCATTTAGCGCCGCTTTTAAAGCATCGTCTTTGCTCATGCCCTCTGCTATATTGTCTGCCACCTGTTCTTCGATGTGCCCCCTGATTTCATGATAAATGGAAGCATGTGCTTTTTTACAGCGGATTTGTTCTAATAAAGTTTTCAAATATTCCTCCATAAGCGCTTACACCTCCAATAGCATGACGTCAGCTACAGCACTGACATATTCGTTCCATTCTTCTTGTTTCTGAACCAATAATGCATGCCCCTCTTTGGTTATGTGATAATACTTTCGTACTTTTCCAAGTACCTCTTTCTCGTAAGAAGCCACAATATTCTTTCCTTCCAGATTGTGAAGCAAAGGATATAAGGAACCGGCTTTCAGTTCGAAAACATTCTGTGAACGCTCACGTAATGTGGAAATCATCTCGTACCCATACATATCCTTTTCCGACAAAAGCTTGAGAAGGAGCATCGTAACACTCCCTGAAACTAATGTTTTATCAATTGACATTGAAATACCTCCTTTTTATGTGTAGGATAAATATATATAGTTTAACTATATAATATATCGGTAGACTATATATGTCAAGTGAACACAATGGGAATATTAAAAATGTAATTTTTAGAAATTACAAAATAATATTGAAGTTTTGGGGATGGTGTGATAGACTTTAAATAGGAAAATATAAGAAGTAATTTAAGAAAGGCACGATATGAATAAGTTAAGTGATCTTGTTATGTTTGTAAGTGGGTCTCCACAATTTAGAATTATAGAGAGTATAGATGAACCGTCACCAAGCTATTACGTTTATAGTCAAGAAGATTTACTGAACGATCTATCTATGTTTGAAATGATAACAGAAGAGAGAAAAGTGATCAGAACAAACGATGATATCAATACGTTATCGGAAGGAGATGTTGTATTTAGTTTGATATCTGGAACGGCGAGCAGAGTAAGTCGATTTCGTGAAGGATACTTATATACTCAGAATTATATTAAGTTACTACCGCTCAAAAATATGGATTCTAAATTTTTGGTGTATCTGTTGAATGAAAATGATTTTGTAAAAAAGCAACTTAGATTGGGATTGCAAGGGTCAGTTGTGATTAAGTATACATTAAAACAATTAAAAGAAATTCAAATACCGATTTTGCCACAGTTGGATAGGCAGAAAATATTAGGAGAGATATATTTTAAACAACTTCGCCTACAAGCTTTGAAGAAACGAGTAATTCAGTATGAAACAGAGATTGTATTACAAAAATTACAGGAGGAGATGGAAAATGACAGAGCATCAGTTTGAAACGGAATTGATACAGTATCTTTCGACAGGGGAGATAGAAGAACCATTATTGTCAAATGGTATTTATACTGAGCAAATTGGAGAAACAAAGGATTATATGTCCAAGAAAAAGTTATGGAAATATGAACCGGAGATTAAAACGACAGAAAAACTTTGGGAAAATTTTAAGAAAATATTGGAGCAGCATAATCAGAATACATTGGATCATCCGTTGAGTGTCGTTGAGTTCAACCAAGTAAAAAAGATCATTTCTGATTTGTGTACACCGTATGAAGCCGGACAGTTTCTGTATGGATTAAATGGTGTTTCACAAATAGAAATTGATTTGGACGATGGAAGGCATGTATTTTTAACTGTTTTTGATCAGAAACAAATAGGGGCGGGAGATACGATATATCAAGTAGTAAATCAAATCAGACGACCAGCAGTCATTGCAGGAAAAAAAGAAAGGTGTTTTGACACCACGTTGTTAATCAATGGTTTGCCAATTATTCAGATTGAGGAAAAGAGAGATACTCATGATGTGAATGAAGCCTTAAATCAAATGCATCAATATATAGATGAAAATCAATATCGAGATATATTTTCAACACTACAGATTTTGGTGGCAATGACACCGAATAATGTGCGGTACATGGCAAATACAACAGCAGATAAATTTAACAAGGATTTTGCGTTTCACTGGCAACGGGAAAAGGACAATACAATTGTTCGTAACTGGAAAGAATTTGTTGATTCAATGCTCAGTATTCCTATGGCGCATCAAATGGCAACCAATTATATGATACTCGATGGCACTAAAAATAACCAGATGCTTAAAGTGATGCGTCCTTATCAAGTATATGCAACACGGAAAGTTATTGAAGGAATTAAAAAAGTTGATTTTGAATCTGGGGACAATAAGATAGGATATATTTGGCACACTACAGGTTCGGGAAAGACAATCACAAGTTTCAAAACAGCATGGCTGGCAAGTCGGATGCCGCAGGTGGATAAGGTTGTGTTTGTTGTTGACCGTATTGCTCTTACAAAACAGACAAATGAGAATTATCAAGCATATGATCCAGATGGAAGTGTAGAAACAGATGGAAATCAAGGAAGCGTACAAGGAACGGATAGCACAAATGATCTCAGCCGCAAATTAAAGAGCAAAGCCAATAATATTATTGTGACATCTGTTCAAAAGTTAGGCACGTTGGTGAATAGAAAGAATTTTAAAGCCCCTGATAAAAATATTGTGTTTATTGTGGATGAGGCACACAGAAGTACAGGGGGAGAAAATTTTGCAACGATACAAAAAGCCTTTAAGAAATCAGCATGGGTTGTCTATACAGGGACACCAATGTTTGAAGAAACGACAACGGGACTGTGTACAGAGGAAATCTTTGGGAAATTGCTTCATGCATATACAATACGAGAAGCAATTGCAGATAGAAATGTACTTGGATTTAAAGTGGATTTTGAGACAACGATTAGCGAAGAACTAATGAGAACAGAGTATTTGCCAGAATTTTATAGGGAACGCTACCCGAGTTGGAATGAAAAACAAGTTCAAGATAAAATCAATCATTTAACCGAAGAAGATATCGATGATGCGATAGAACCTAGTTTTTATGATGAAAATCCAGAACATGTCAGATTGGTTGTACAAGATGTGTTCAAAAACTGGAAAAATCGTTCGAATGAGGGAAAATACAATGCAATATTTACGACTCATGTAGGCGGTGGAAAAGCAAGTACGCCAATGGCAATGATGTATTTTGAAGAATTTCAAAGAGTAAATGATGAGAATAGAGCTGCTGGGAAACCAACATTAAAAGTGGCGATTACGTTTAGTCTGAATACATCAAATAGTGATAATCAGCTGGAAAGTAATCGGGCATTATCGAGAGCAATCGATAAATATAATCAGGAATTTGGAACAAAATTCGGAATAGATGATATAGAAGGTTATACAGAAGATGTTAGAAGCCGTTTGAAAAAAACAGCAGATGATAAAAAATATCTAGACATAGTAATCGTGGTAGACCAGTTACTTACTGGATTTGATGCGCCGGAATTAAATACTTTATATATAGACCGTACATTAAAAGGCGCAAGTTTAATCCAGGCATATTCCAGAACAAATCGGATTGCAGATATGCAGGAAAAACCATGGGGGAGAATTGTAAATTATCGATGGCCGGTGCAGAACGAAAAATTAATGAATAAGGCGTTGGCAATATATGCGAACAAAGACTCTGCAAACTTAACGGAAGAAGAGAGAAAGAAGCAGAATGAAGATGATGGAATTTTAGCAAAATCATTTCAGACAATTTTTGAAGGGGTGAAAGAGCTTGTCA
>JAGZJD010000145.1 GCA_018365895.1 Lachnospiraceae bacterium
GAGACATTAGAACCAGGGACTTATCAAAGTCTTGCGATGATTCATCAATATCTTTTTGATGAGATTTATGATTTTGCCGGTAAATTACGAAAGGTCAATATTTCAAAAGGAAATTTTAGATTTGCTCCGCTGATGTATTTGGAAGCAGCGTTACAGAGTATAGACAAAATGCCACAGTCAACTTTTGATGAAATTGTCGAAAAATATGTAGAAATGAATGTGGCGCATCCGTTCCGAGAGGGAAATGGGAGAAGCACGAGGATATGGCTTGATCTGATGTTAAAAAAAGAAATAGGATATGTGGTTGACTGGAGCAAGGTGGATAAAGAGGATTATCTGCTTGCCATGGAACGAAGCCCTATCAAAGATATCGAAATAAAGTTTCTTCTGAAAAATGCCCTTACGGACAATGTAAATGATCGAAAAATTTATATGAAAGGAATCGATCACAGTTATTACTATGAAGGTTATTATGTGTTTAAGACGGAAGATTTGACAGATACAAAGGTGTAAATTGATTTAGCGTTAGATAAGCGGAGGAATATGGATGCAGTATGTTTCAGTTGCCGAAATGGCAGAGAAATGGAATATATCGGAACGCAGTGTACGAAATTACTGTGCTCATAATCGTGTAGAAGGAGCATTTATTACCGGTAAGACGTGGAACATTCCGGAAAATGCAGAAAAACCGGAGCGTACTAATAAGAAGAGAGAAAAACAGAGAACCTTGCTGGATATTCTGCAGGAGGAAAGGAAAGCAGATTATTCCGGTGGTATTTATCATAAAACTCAGATTGAGTTGACTTATCATTCCAATCGCATGGAAGGCAGCCGTCTGACTCACGACCAGACTAGATATATTTTTGAAACCAATACCATCGGTGTAGAAAAAGAAGTGTTGAATGTGGATGATGTGATTGAAACGGCAAATCATTTTTGTTGTATTGATATGATCATTGACAACGCAAAGGCAGCATTGACGGAGAAATTGCTCAAAGAGCTTCATTTAATCCTGAAAAATGGAACCAGCGATTCCAGAAAAGATTGGTTTGCTGTTGGCGATTATAAAAAGATGCCGAATGAAGTCGGCGGTATGGATACTGCACTTCCGGAAGAAGTTGTCGATAAAATGAAAGCCTTGTTGGCAGAGTATAACAGAAAAGAAGAAAAGACTTTTGAGGATATTTTGAATTTTCATGTGAAGCTTGAGCGTATCCATCCGTTCCAGGACGGCAATGGCCGTGTGGGAAGACTGATTATGTTTAAGGAATGTCTGAAATATAATATCGTTCCATTTATCATCGAGGATAATCTGAAAATGTTCTATTATCGTGGATTGAAAGAATGGGATAATGAGAAAGGGTATCTGACAGATATTTGTCTGAGAGCACAGGAGAAATATAATGGGTATTTGGAGTATTTGAGGATTGCGTATTAAGTAGGAAAAGAGGTGTGGCTATGTCAGCGGACAAAAACTGGCAATTTGAGCTGGAAGAATATATCAAACAGGGCGAGCCTGGTCAAATCGAAAAAAGTGAAGCTTGGCAGACTGCAATCGGATTGCAGGCGATAGACGGCTTGCAAACATCTGCCTATCTGCTTGATACAGCTAAGGAACATATTGAAGGAAAAATCAGTATTGATGAAGTTCAAAAACGTATTCAGAGTTATTATGAACAGCGTGCTGATCGTACCCAAACTGAGAATGATACTGAGGAAGCAGATATTGTATCTGCAAGAATTACAAAATTGTTGGGAGAGAAAGCATTTCAATTTTCGCCAATTGAATGGCTGACCATCCATCGCAGATTGTTTGAAGATGTGTTTTCTCATGCCGGTCAAATTAGGCAGTATAATATTACGAAGAAAGAATGGGTGCTGAAAGGCGATACGGTCACCTATGCATCATGGAACAGTATTAAAGAGACACTTAACTATGACTTTACAACAGAAAAGCAGTTCTCTTATGAGGGGCTGTCTGTGGAAGAATCTGTAAAACACTTGGCAAAGTTTGCTTCGGGTATTTGGCAGATTCATCCGTTCTGCGAAGGTAATACAAGAGCAACGGCAGTTTTCATGATTAAGTATATGAAAACATTCGGATTCAAAGTGAATAACGATGTTTTTGAGAAAAATTCCTGGTATTTCCGTAACGCCTTGGTGAGGGCAAATTATAATAATTTACAGAATGGCGTTCATGTAACGACAAAGTTCTTGGAAATGTTCTTCAGTAATTTGCTTCTGGGGACGGAATATGAGCTGAAGAACCGATATATGCATGTGGATTATGCAGATACTGAAAAGTTCCAAAGTCTCAATTTGACACTTTAGAATACACTTTAGAGGAATTGGCAGTCTTGGAGCTGATTGATAAAAATCCGTTCATGAAGCAAAAAGAACTGGCTGCAGAAACCGGAAAATCTCCTTTACGGATACGAATGATGAAGAAGGTAACTAAGCAAAAAGATATAGCCATCTACTGGTTAGAAAATGAAAATCCCTTCTTCTTAATTTGTCCTTGACAAGGGGTACACTTTAAAGTATTTGAAAAAATATGCACCGCATATGATCATTGGAACAGGTGGAATAGGGGTTGGTGTGGCCATTTCTCAACCAGGTAAAATGGAGAGAGCAAAAACGTTATTTGGTGTTCAGACCATGTTTTATACTTAAAGGTTAAATTTATGGAAGGATGTGTTAAAGTGAGTTTATACTCAGAAGTAAAAGAAATAGTTAGTGATGTACAAAAATTCGGAAAGGACAATATAGAGGTCAAAAAGATTGTAGACTTATTAAAAATAGTATCGTTCTTAATAGTTTGTGCAACTTTTATAGTACAATATTGGAAATTTATGTTTGGTATTAAAGTGGAAATACTCCCAACATTTCCAATATTTTTGAATCAGTTTCTTGCTGAATATACATATGTAATTTTCGTGGGATTAATTGTTTATAAAGTTGTAGGATATACAATCTTAAGATATTTGGTAATCAGTGTGGAAATCAATTCTAATATGAAATTATTTCCTGTTCTTAATACGGTAGAAGATATTTTTGAAATAGGTACATTGTCCATTTTGTTATTAAAGTTAGTCAATAATTTGCTTTTATGTATTCATGGGATAGATGTAATAAAAAGTGCAGATAAAAAAATATATATCATATATTTAATATGTTGTTTTTACTTGTTTGTTAATTGGTTATATATAAAAAATAAAAATTATTGGTATTTTGCTGATATTAAATATACACCGTTTTTTGATTGTAATGGCAAGAGGATTGCTCAGAATGATAGTGTCATATATTATGGGAGATTATATAGTTTATATTTACTAGATGTGGAAGAATGTTCAGTATTTATAGAAGAAAAAGGAGAATGCAGAAAAAAGGAATGGTATTTATCAAAATCTAATAGTGGAATAATTCGTAAAGAAATTTCATTAGAAGATGCTGTCCGAGATGAGAAAGGAAAAATTAAAGTTTATGAGTATTGGATGGGAGAAAAAGGAAAATTATGATATATAAGCAGTTAGCCTGGTGTAGTATGGAGCGAAAGCAATGACTGCTTTTGCACTTCCCCAGTATCTAACAGGGGGCACTATTTCACAAAAGACACGTCAAAAATTTATATTGTCACACTTTGACGATGTTCAAAAAGAAATGAAAGAAGTCTGTAATTGGTAAGTTGTAAAAAGCCTTTAAATACAAGGAAATACGACAATTTAGGGAGATATAAGAACATGATAAAGGTACTTTTCATCTGCCACGGCAGTACACTAATCGAGCGCGGAAACCCTTGATATTCCTTGATTTTTTGAAGCTAACGGAGAAAATTTACTACTTATTTACTACTTACTAAAATTGTTGATTGCCTTGCCACGATATAAATAAAATTGAACATTATTCGCATAAGCGACGTTACCTT
>JAGZJD010000146.1 GCA_018365895.1 Lachnospiraceae bacterium
AGACCTATTATCGAAATAATCAAAAGTGATAACTCTAAAAAGATTGGTTCAATAATTAATCTTATAGAAAAACTTTCAGTTGTTTATATATTTCTTTCAGCATCTCATCCTTCTGTTCCGGTTGCATGGGCTGCTGAAGGTTCATTTTAAGTTTACCTGCCATCTCACTGTCAAGAGTTGATCCTGCTGCCAAAAGCATTGGTTTTGCGAGCAACTCTTCAAGATTCTCTAATTCTTCTTTATCTTCTTTCACAGAATCTTTTAACGAAAATACCTTGCCGTTGTAATCATAATCACCCTTGCTTTCCTCATACGCATCTTGTATCTCTTCTTGCTTATCAGACGGCGCAAGCATCATAAGACTGCCCAAATCTTCTTCAGAAATCTCTTCCGGAACCTTTTCATCAATTCCACTTTGCTGGATTCCTACATTTACAATATCAGAAGTATATGCCGGCAGAGATAAATCGCAGTAAGCCTGCACGATCAACACACAGATAATCGCTGCCACTGCTCCGGCATACGGCTTCAAAAATTTTAATAATTTTGTCATATTCTGTCGTTCCTTTCTAGATCATTAAATTGTTTCTTGCTTCTAACAACAATCTGCGAAATAAAAGCCTTTCTTCTTGTGACATTCCTCTATAAACCAGCTCTTCCATCCCATCCATTGACCTGTGGATTTCTTCAATGCAATCTTTGCCCTTCTTGGAAAGACAGATTCGAACCACTCTTTGATCTTCTTCATCCGGCTCCCTTACAATAAATCCTTGCTCTTCCAGCTTTCTAAGCGCTACGGTCATAGACGGAGGCGTCACTCCAATCTTAGCTGCAAGTTCCTTCTGAGACAGCTTGCCTTTACATTCCAATATAAATAAAATGCCAACTTGATTCGGCTTTAATTCAAATGAAGTCATTTCCTTCATTGCTCGGTATTTCCCCAGATGTACGATTTGATGCATGAGCATAAAGACCGGCACATCGTGATCATTCTTCATGTTGCACCTCCTTTAATTAATTAGATATCTAACAATTATATTAGTTGTATTTACCAATAGTGTCAACGTTTTTATACTTTTTTAACATTTTATATGGGCACTTTATCATATAAATAATTAATCATTTAACTATATTTCGACAAAAAAAGAAGGATGCGCTCTATGTCATCCTTCCTTGTGTCGTTCTATATTTTATAAAGTGTCTGAGTCTAAAATAATGGTAAATGGTCCATCATTTACGAGGCTTACTTTCATATCTGCTCCAAATTGACCTCTCTCAACAACTTCCACCTGCTCCTTACACTTCGCAATAATGTATTCATACATATCGTTTGCCATATCCGGCGCACCGGCTTCTATAAAGCTTGGGCGGTTTCCTTTTTTACAATTCGCATATAATGTGAATTGGGAAATCAAAAGAAGTTCACCTCCTACGCTATCTAAAGACAAATTTGTCTTTCCCTGCTCATCCTCAAAAATACGAAGTCCTAACATTTTCTTTACCATCTTATCGGCAATCTCTTTCGTATCCGAATCACTGACACCGATCAGCACCATAAAACCTTTGCCGATCTTTCCCAGTGTCTCCCCGTCTACTTTCACTTCACTTTCAGACACTCTCTGAATTACAAATCTCATAATCCTATCTCCTTTTAACTTTCTTTAATAATGTAATCGTTTCTTTACGCCTCACTTACATTTCCCTTTACCGCTTTACCTGCTTCTGATTTCTTCTCAGGAAGCTGTGCCAGAATTACCGCTGCAAACATTAAAACGCAGCCTGCACTCTCTCTTGCAGACAACTGTTCTCCAAGTATCAGCCAGCCTGCCAGTACCGCAAAACAAGATTCCATACTTAAGATTAGAGAAGCAATAGCCGGGTTCATATTTTTCTGCGCTACAATCTGTAATGTATATCCAACTCCACTGGAAAATACACCTGCGTAGAGAATTGGGAACCAGCCCGCAAGCACACTTTCCAAGCTCGGTGTTTCCAGTAAAAACATAGGAATCAAGGACACCACACCACATACTAAAAATTGAATACAGGACATTTTCACCCCATCCACTTTTGGTGAAAAATGATCGATCACCAAAATGTGAAGAGAAAATACAAGCGCTCCAAACAATACATATAAATCTCCCTTTCCAATGGAAAGGCTCTCAGTAATACATAAGAAATAAAGACCGATCAGCGCAATTCCTACTGCCACCCAAACTTTCCAGCCAATTTTCTTATGTAAGAAAACACCAAGAAGCGGTACAATCACAATATAACAAGATGTAATAAACCCTGCTTTTCCTGCTGTCGTATACATCAACCCAATCTGCTGCAAGCTGCCCGCAGTGAACAACAAAAGTCCACATGCAATTCCTCCCACAATAAGGTCCTTCTTAGTCCCCGGAACTATCTCCTCATTTTCATTTTTATCATTCATTATCTTAAATAACGCAATACATGGCAATAAAGCTGCTGCTCCGATCAGATTACGGATACCATTAAATGTAAAAGGCCCCATAAAATCCATTCCGCTACTCTGTGCTACAAACGCTGTTCCCCATATAAAAGCTGTCAATATCAACAGCATCGCATTCTTTGGTCTCATTCCTTTTCCTCCAAGTCTTCTTTTCATTCCTTTGCAGTGTCAAAGTCTATCAACACTACAGTCAATAATTGTATCATACTTTTACAAGAAAGTGTATCCCAAATGTCATTTACATTTCTTGCTTTTTCCCATTCAATTTGTTACTGTATAAATAGGAAAAAACAAAAAACAGGAGGGTTTTCTATGCTGACAGAAACGTTATTAAAACAGCCCGGATTCCTGTACAAAATCGGGCAGAAACATTATTATCTTGGAAAATGGATCTGCAAAGAATGTACCGAATCTGACGCTTCAGACTGTGTGATGATGTATCACATGTGCAGAAATAACCACGAAGAACCTGACACAAATATGTATTTCCAGAAGCTCCGTGCATTTAGTGACTTTGCACTGGAGGTTCCGTGTAATCCGGCTAAAACAAAAGAAGACCTCACCGCACTGGTAAATGGTCTCTCTACCGAAGATCTTGCAAAGCTTCAAGAACAGGTTGCATTCTTTGAAGAAGATCTTGCAAAATATTGTGGATAATATCGGGGACAAAAAAGAAGCTTCGAAACTATTTTATTTCGAAGCTTCTTTTTTTGTTTCTTATGTTATCCATATTCTATCTTCATAAGCTCATGGTTAATCGCCTGTTTTATCCTCGCAAGCCTGCAATCAGACGCTTCGGATACAATAAAAGATCCAGTCCGTCTTCCGTACTGTTGACACACAGATCTGCTCTTTTTAGCAATCCGCTGTACGCGCCTTCCCGATCTATAATTCCGATAGACAGCGCCGCATTTTCGAACATGCGCACATCATTTCGTCCATTTCCCATACATGCACACACCTCTCCACCGATTTCATCAAGCACCGCCCGCTTCGCATCCATAGCGCTCCCAACCGGAAATGTATGCACCTTAAGATCAAGCCCTTCACACTGTGCTCTTGCTGTTCCGTGAGTATCCGCTGTCAATACATAGATAGAAAGCTCCTTGGAAAGTTTCTGTAGCCGCTCTCTTACTGCCGGACGAATGACTCCATCCTCCGCAATCGTTCCGTTGTAATCCAATAGCAACGTAGTAATCTGTAACTTTTTATATCCCGGAATATCAATGATCATTGCTGATTCTCCTTTTATCCTCTATATCTCGCCCTGTTCTTTTAAATATTCAAAGAACGCTTCGCATCCCTCTACAACATCGGCATAGGTAACGTCAAAATTACCTGTATACCAAGGATCTGCAATCGCTCTTGGTTCATCCGAAAATTCCAGCAACATATGAATCTTCCCTTCCGGATCATTGC
>JAGZJD010000029.1 GCA_018365895.1 Lachnospiraceae bacterium
ATGGGACTGAAGTATAAAGAAGTATGGCAGGACAGTAATGAAGAGGCTGGAATCGTTATTTCCTGTGATCCTGGTGTTGGACAGGAAGTAGAAGAGGGAGCAACAATTACCATCTATATAAGCAATGGTCCAAAAACACCTGAGATACCGGATCCGGGTCCGACCGATCCTGATCAGGGAACTGGAAATGGAGATATCGAGTAACAGGAGCATATATGCAGGGAAAGATTATAAAAGGAATTGCAGGATTCTACTACGTTAATGTAGTAGAATCCATTATTTATGAGTGTAAGGCAAAGGGAGCCTTCCGAAAAGAAAAGATTAAACCGCTTGTTGGAGATAATGTAGAAATCGATATCTTAGATGAGGTGGAGAGAAAAGGGAATATTACAGAAATACTAGAACGGAAAAATGAACTGATACGTCCGGCAGTAGCAAATATTGATCAGGCGCTTGTTGTGTTCGCAGTGACAAAGCCGAAGCCGCATCTAAATCTTCTTGATCGGTTTCTTGTGATGATGGAGCGCAGGCAGATTCCGGTTGTACTTTGTTTTAATAAAAAAGATCTGGCGGGAGAAAAGGACATACAAGAGCTGTATGAAATTTATAAAGGAACGGGCTATCCGATCGTATTTGTCAGTGCATTTACACAGGAGAATGTAAAAGAAATTCAAACGCTTCTTAAGGGAAAGACAACTGCTATTGCGGGACCCTCAGGAGTAGGAAAATCTTCGTTGATTAATACACTGCAGAGTAATGTTAGCATGGAGACCGGCAGTATCAGTGAGAAGATTGAACGCGGGAAACATACAACAAGACATTCAGAGTTAATTGAGATTGACCAGGGAACATATATCATGGATACCCCTGGATTTAGTTCCCTCTATACGAATGATTTTGAGAAAGAAGAACTTAAAGAATTTTTCCCGGAATTTCAAAATTGCGAAGGGGTGTGCAGATTTCAAGGCTGTGACCACATCCATGAACCAAATTGTGCAGTAAAGGCGGCTGTCGAGCGGGGGATTATCCATCCAAAGCGGTATGAGAGTTATCAGGAACTTTATCAGGAATTAAAAGAGAGGAAGAAGTATTAAATATGAAAAATATATTAGCACCATCTATTTTATCAGCAGATTTTACACGTCTTGGAGAAGAAATGCGTATTACAGAGGAGTGCGGAGCGCAATACATTCATTTCGATGTGATGGATGGAATATTTGTGCCGAACATTTCGTTTGGAATTCCGGTGTTGAAATCAATTCACAGAGCAACAGCACAGGTCATGGATGTTCATTTGATGATTACAGAGCCAATTCGTTATATTAATGCATTTGCAGAGGCAGGAGCGGATTTGATTACGATTCATTACGAAGCTTGTGAAAACGTAAGAGAAACTATTGAAAAGATACGAGAAACAGGGGTAAAAGTCGGTGTTTCTGTGAAACCGGCTACACCGGTCAGCGTTCTGGAACCGTTGCTTGATCAGATAGATATGGTTTTGATTATGAGTGTGGAGCCTGGATTTGGCGGACAAAAATTTATGCCGGAGGCGTTAGATAAAGTAAGAGCTGTAAGAAAGATGGCAGAAGAAAAACAACTGGATCTTGATATTCAGGTAGACGGCGGTATTGGAACAGATAATGTGAAAACGGTTCTGGAAGCAGGAGCGAATATAATTGTAGCAGGATCTGCAGTATTTAAAGCAACGGAAGAAAATACGAAGAAATTTATGGAGATTTTAAGAAGTCATGAGTAAGCGGGCAATTATTATCAGTGGTGGAAGTATGTATGATAATCTGGCGAAAACAGTGTTGGGAGAACATTATATAGAGTTGATCGGAGTAGACAGAGGACTTTGCTGGCTATACGAAAATGGCATCGTGCCAACGCAGATTGTTGGAGATTTTGATAGTATTGATCCGGAAGTGCTTGCGTATTATCGGTCAGAAACAGAGATTCCAATCCGGGAGTTTAAGCCGGAAAAAGATGCTTCCGATACGGAAATAGGGTTAAGACTCGCACTGGAACTTGGATGTGATGATATTATATTGCTTGGGGCAACCGGAACAAGAGTAGATCACCTTTGGGGGAATGTTCAAACGCTTGTAGCAGCGAAGCAGGCAGGTGCTGAAGCAGTTATCTTAGATGAACATAATAAAATCAGGATTATTGGACAGGAGATGCATTTGAAGAAAAGCGAGTCTTACGGACCATATTTTTCGTTATTTTCTTTGAGTGGAATCATTCACGGATTAACGATCAGAGGGGCAAAATATCCTTTGACAAATCATACACTTTATCCGCAGGACAGTCTCTGTATCAGTAATCAAATTGCAGAAAAGGAAGCGGTGATTACATATGACGAAGGTGTTATGGTACTGATTGAAACAAGAGATTAGCGAAAAGGATATTACTTGATTGTTACACTGTTTTACACATTGTTACAGGATCTTATATTTATTGGATAAGATTGAAAAAGCAAGGTATTTGTGCTATACTTTGTAATTGCGTTAAACTCATTAAAGAAAGGCAGAAATGTTTCAAAAAGGCATTTCTGAAACAGGTAAAGATAGATGAAACTAGGTATCGTGGGATTACCGAATGTAGGTAAAAGTACACTGTTTAACTCATTGACGAAAGCAGGAGCGGAATCGGCAAACTATCCGTTCTGTACAATTGATCCGAATGTCGGTGTAGTAACAGTTCCAGACAAACGTTTAGATGTACTGGCAGAGATGTATCATACGAAGAAAGTCATCCCGGCAGCAATTGAATTTGTTGATATTGCAGGTCTTGTGAAAGGAGCCTCAAAAGGGGAGGGACTTGGGAACCAGTTTCTTGCCAATATCCGTGAAGTAGATGCTATCGTGCATGTAGTGCGCTGCTTTGAGGACGAAAATATTATCCATGTGGACGGAAATATTGATCCGCTTCGTGATATTGAAACAATTAATCTGGAATTAATTTTCTCTGACATCGAGATTTTAGAACGTCGGATCGCAAAGACAACGAAGACCGCACGAATGGATAAGACAGCTGCAAAGGAACTGGCGCTTCTGGAACGAATCAAAGCACATCTGGAAGATGGAAGGCTTGCTAAGAGCTTTGAGACGGATGATGAAGATGAGCAGGAATGGCTGAATGGATATAATCTTCTGACTTATAAACCAGTAATTTTTGCTGCGAATGTCAAGGAAGATGATCTTGCAGATGACGGAGCTTCTAATGCTGGTGTTGCAAAAGTCAGAGAGTATGCAGCGGGAGAAGGATTTGAGGTTTTTGTAGTTTGTGCAGAGATTGAACAGGAGATCGCAGAACTGGAAGATGATGAGAAAATGATGTTCCTTGAGGAGCTTGGACTTTCTGAATCCGGCCTTGAGAAGCTGATTCGCGCGAGTTATCATTTACTTGGCTTAATCAGTTACCTGACAGCAGGAGAGCCGGAAGTGCGGGCATGGACGATCAAAAATGGAACAAAAGCACCGCAGGCGGCAGGAAAGATCCATACAGATTTTGAACGAGGCTTTATCCGTGCGGAAGTAGTGGCATATCAGGATCTGATTGACTGTGGTACTTATGCGGCTGCAAGAGAAAAGGGACTTGTGAGATTGGAAGGAAAAGAATACGTCGTGAAAGACGGCGATATTATGCTGTTCAGATTTAACGTATAAGAGCTGCAAAGATGAGATATCACAGGGGAGTAAGTGGCAGTATTAAAGGAGGGGTACTATGAATTATGCGATTCATTTTCCGAAGCTCGGAATCCATTTGCAGCATGTGGGAAAGTCTGTTTCTGTATTTGGATTTGAGATCGCATATTACGGAATCATCGTTGGGATCGGTATGCTGCTTGGAATTATTCTGGCGGTTGCCGAAGCAAAGAAGACGAAGCAGAATACAGAACACTATTTTGATCTGGCAATTTATGGAATTATCTTTGGAGTTATTGGTGCGAGAATTTATTATGTAATTTTTTCATGGGATTATTATAAGGATCATTTATTCAGTATTTTCAATCTGCGTCAGGGAGGACTTGCTATTTATGGCGGGATTATTGCAGCGGTAATTGTTATCATTGTCTATGCAGGCCGGCAGAAGATTTCAGCGCCTTTGATTCTTGATACAATCAGCATTGGTCTTGTAACCGGACAAATGATCGGACGGTGGGGAAACTTTTTTAATCGAGAAGCCTTTGGAGAATATACGAAAGGGCTGTTTGCGATGCAGCTTCCGATTGATGCAGTCAGAGCGTCTGATATTACGGAGAAGATGCGTACACATATTGTTATGCTTGATGATGTATCATATATCCAGGTGCATCCGACTTTCCTGTATGAATCCATCTGGTGCCTGATTATTTTGATTGTGCTTGTGTGGTATCATAAAAAAAGAGTCTTTAAAGGAGAAATCTTCCTGTTATACTTATCTTTATATGGAGTAGGACGTTTTTTTATTGAAGGATTTAGAACAGATCAATTGGAGTTTCTTTTTACCGGCTGGCCGGTATCGCAGGTACTTGCAGGTGTAACTGCGGTTGTATGCCCGCTTCTGATCGTGAGAGGGCGGAAGATACAGGAGCGAAGGAGAAAACGAAAGAAAAGAAGACAGGAAGAAGAAAGAGAGTTTCAGGAAACAGAAAAGATCTTAGAAGAAATCGAAGAATGGAAATAAACAAAGAGAAGAAGATGTGCCGAAAAGGTGTACATCTTCTTTTGTTTGTAAAAAGGAACAAGATTTTTATGGACTTTTAAAAACGTAGGATATATAATATGATATATATGTAACAATATATAAAGTTATGACATGAACCGGCGGCGTTTGAGGAAGGACCGATCTCTCTGTCTGGTTTAGATAAAAAGGAGGACAAAAACCAATGGGAAGAAAAATGAAAACCATGGACGGTAATCATGCTGCAGCTCATGCATCATATGCATTTACAGATGTCGCAGCTATTTACCCAATTACACCATCATCTGTTATGGCTGAAGCTACAGATGAATGGGCAACACAAGGCAGAACTAACATTTTCGGACGTACAGTTCAGGTAACAGAGATGCAGTCAGAAGCTGGTGCAGCCGGTACTGTACACGGATCACTGGCAGCAGGTGCTCTTACAACAACTTACACAGCATCTCAGGGATTATTATTAATGATTCCTAACTTATACAAAGTTGCTGGTGAGCAGTTACCGGGTGTATTCAACGTATCTGCTCGTGCGATTGCAAGCCATGCATTATCAATCTTTGGTGATCACTCTGACGTTTATGCATGCCGCCAGACAGGATGCGCTATGCTTTGTGAATCAAGCGTACAGGAAGTTATGGACTTAACACCGGTTGCACATCTTGCTGCAATCAAAGGAAAAGTTCCATTTATCAACTTCTTTGACGGATTCCGTACATCTCATGAGATTCAGAAGATCGAGACATGGGATTACGAAGATTTAAAGGATATGGCAGATTTCGACGCAATCGCTGAATTCCGCAGACATGCCCTGAATCCTAACCATCCTTGCCAGAGAGGTTCAGCTCAGAACCCTGATATCTTCTTCCAGGCAAGAGAGGCATGTAACCCATACTACGATGCTCTTCCGGCAATCGTTCAGGAATACATGGACAAAGTCAATGCTAAAATTGGTACAGATTATAAATTATTCAACTACCATGGTGCTGCTGACGCTGAGAGCGTTATCGTTGCTATGGGATCTGCTTGTGATACAATCGATGAGACAATTGACTACCTGTTAGCACAGGGCAAGAAAGTCGGTGTTGTTAAAGTTCGTCTTTACAGACCATTCTGCGCACAGGCATTAGTTGATGTGATTCCGGATTCTGTAAAACGTATCTCTGTATTAGACAGAACAAAAGAGCCGGGAGCACTTGGCGAACCATTATACTTAGATGTAGTGGCAGCATTAAAAGGAACAAAATTCGATGCAGTTCCGATCTTCTCCGGACGTTACGGATTAGGTTCTAAAGATACAACACCTGCACAGATCGTAGCAGTATTCGAGAACGAAGACAGAGCTAAATTCACAATCGGTATCGAAGATGATGTTACACATCTGTCATTACCAGTAGGCGCACCGCTTGTTACAACACCGGAAGGAACAATTAACTGTAAATTCTGGGGATTAGGCGCTGATGGTACTGTTGGTGCTAACAAGAACTCTATCAAGATTATCGGTGATAATACAGATATGTATGCTCAGGCATACTTTGATTATGACTCTAAGAAATCAGGCGGTGTGACAATGTCTCACTTACGTTTCGGTAAGAGCCCGATCAAATCAACATACCTGATCAAGAAAGCTAACTTTGTAGCATGCCACAATCCGTCTTATATCGACAAATACAACATGGTTCAGGAATTAGTTGACGGTGGTACATTCCTTCTGAACTGCCCATGGGATGCAGAAGGACTTGAGAAACATTTACCAGGACAGGTAAAAGCATTCATCGCTAACCATAACATCAAATTCTATGTAATCGATGGTGTTAAGATCGGTATCGAGACAGGTATGGGACCTACACGTATCAACACAATTCTTCAGTCTGCATTCTTCAAACTGGCTGATATTATTCCGGAAGAGCAGGCAATCGAATTAATGAAAGCTGCTGCAAAAGCAACTTACGGAAGAAAAGGTGATGATATCGTTCAGAAGAACTGGGCAGCTATCGAAGCCGGTGCAAAACAGGTTGTAGAAGTTGCAGTTCCGGAAAGCTGGAAAGATGCTGAAGATGAAGGATTATTCACACCAGAAGTTAAAGGCGGAAGAGAAGATGCTGTAAACTTCGTTAAAAATATTCAGTCTAAAGTAAATGCTCAGGAAGGTAACTCTTTACCGGTATCTGCATTTACAGAATATGTTGACGGTTCTACACCATCAGGAACATCTGCATTTGAGAAACGTGGTATTGCAGTAAATATTCCAGTATGGAAAGCAGAAAACTGTATCCAGTGTAACCGCTGTGCATATGTATGTCCGCACGCAGTTATCCGTCCGGTAGCTCTTACAGAAGAAGAAGCTGCTAACGCACCGGAAGGTATCGAAACACTTGATATGATCGGTATGCCGGGACTGAAATTCACAATGACTGTATCAGCTCTTGACTGTACAGGATGTGGATCTTGTGCTAACGTATGTCCAGGTAAGAAGGGTGAGAAAGCTCTTGTTATGGAGAACATGGAAGCAAATGTCGGAACTCAGAAATACTTTGATTTCGGACGTGAGATTCCGGTTAAACCAGAAGTTGTTGCTAAATTCAAAGAAACAACAGTTAAGGGAAGCCAGTTCAAACAGCCTCTTCTTGAGTTCTCAGGAGCTTGTGCAGGTTGTGGTGAAACACCTTACGCAAAATTAATCACACAGTTATTCGGTGACAGAATGTACATTGCTAACGCAACAGGATGTTCTTCTATCTGGGGTAACTCTTCACCATCTACACCATACACAGTAACACCGGAAGGAAAAGGACCGGCTTGGTCTAACTCTCTGTTCGAAGATAACGCTGAGTTTGGTTATGGTATGTTACTTGCTCAGAATGCAATCCGCGATGGCTTAAAAGCAAAAGTGGAATACCTTGCAGAAAATGCTAAGAATGAAGCAGTTGTTGCAGCAGCAAAAGAATATCTTGAAACATTTGGATGCGGCGCTACAAACGGAACAGCTACAGATAACTTAGTAGCAGCTCTGGAAGCATGTGATTGTGACTGTGAAGTTAAGAAAGAACTTCTTGAGAATAAAGACTTCCTTGCTAAGAAATCTCAGTGGATCTTCGGTGGTGACGGATGGGCTTACGACATCGGATTCGGCGGTGTTGACCATGTATTAGCAAGTGGTAAAGACATCAACATCATGGTATTTGATACAGAGGTTTACTCTAATACAGGTGGACAGTCTTCTAAAGCTACTAAGACTGGTGCAATCGCTCAGTTTGCAGCTGGCGGTAAAGAAGTGAAGAAGAAAGACCTTGCAAGTATTGCAATGAGCTACGGTTATGTATATGTAGCACAGATCGCTATGGGTGCTGACTTCAACCAGACAGTGAAAGCAATCGCAGAGGCAGAGGCATATCCGGGACCATCACTGATCATCGCTTATGCTCCATGTATCAACCATGGTATTAAGAAAGGTATGAGCAAAGCTCAGACAGAGGAACAGTTAGCAGTAGAATGTGGATACTGGAATAACTTCAGATTCAATCCGGCTGCAGAGAACAAGTTCACTCTTGACAGCAAAGCTCCTACAGGAGATTATCAGGAATTCTTAAATGGTGAAGTTCGTTACAATTCACTTGTAAGACAGAACCCTGAAAAAGCAAAAGTATTATTTGCTAAGAACGAGCAGGAAGCAAAAGAGAGATACGAATACCTCAGCAAACTTGTTGCTCTGTACGGAAAAACAGAATAAGATTCTGCGGAATTTTTGAAAATATTTTAGAAAGGGCGTCTTTTGACGCTCTTTCTTTTTTAATGCACTCATGTTATACTATACTGTGTTGAAAATGCAGATTCTGGAAAAGATATAGATACAGAAAAATAAACAGAACAGGAGTGTGACATGATGAATTTGAATAATGTACCGGCATATGAATTGATCCAGAAAGAAACACTGGAGGGGCTGAAGTCAGAAGGCTATCTTCTGCGTCATAAGAAAAGCGGAGCAAGAGTGATACTTGTGAAGAATGATGATGATAATAAAGTATTTACGATCGGATTCCGTACGCCTCCAAAGGACAGTACAGGAGTTCCTCATATTATTGAACATACAGTATTGTGCGGTTCCAGAGAATTTCCAGTAAAAGATCCTTTTGTAGAGTTGGTAAAGGGATCTTTGAATACATTTTTAAATGCGATTACTTATCCGGATAAGACAGTGTATCCGGTCGCAAGCTGCAATGAAAAAGATTTTAAGAATCTGATGCATGTGTATATGGATGCAGTATTCTATCCGGCAATTTATGAACATGAAGAGATTTTCCGTCAGGAGGGTTGGAGTTACCAACTGGAAGCTGTCGATGATAAGCTTACCTATAATGGGGTTGTATACAATGAAATGAAAGGTGCATTTTCTTCACCGGAAGATGTGCTTTACCGTGTAGTTATGAACACATTGTTTCCGGATACAACTTACGCAAATGAATCTGGTGGAGACCCAGAATATATCCCGGATTTGACTTATGAACATTTTTTAAATTTCCATAGAAAGTTTTATCATCCTTCTAACAGTTATATTTATCTTTATGGTGATATGGATATGGAAGAACGGCTGAACTGGATGGATGAGCATTATCTTTCTTCCTTTACGGCACAGGAAGTAGATTCGCAGATTTCTTTCCAGAAGCCGTTTACACAGATGGCAGAAAAGATGACGTCTTATTCGATTACGAATGCAGAGTCAGAAGAAGATAATACGTATCTTTCTTACAATAAAGTGATCGGAGACAGTTTGGACAGAGAATTATACCAGGCATTCCAGATTCTTGATTATGCATTGTTATCTGCACCGGGAGCACCGCTAAAGAAAGCGCTTGTAGATGCAGGAATCGGTAAAGATATTATGGGATCTTATGAAAATGGAACGCTGCAGCCAATGATGTCGATTATTGCAAAGAATGCCAATGTGTGCCAGAAAGATGAATTTGTGAAGGTTATTGAAGAGACTTTAAAATCAATTGTGGCAAATGGATTGTCTAAAAAAGCACTGGAGGCTGGAATTAATTATCATGAGTTCCGGTATCGTGAAGCAGATTTTGGAAGTTTTCCAAAGGGATTGATGTATGGACTTCAGATTTTTGATAGCTGGCTGTATGATGATACAAAACCATTTATCCATGTAGAAGCCCTTGATACATTTGAGACACTGAAAGAAAAGGCAAATACAGGATATTTCGAAGAACTGATTCAGAAATATCTGCTTGATAATCAGCATGGCGCTATTGTAATTGTAAAGCCGGAAAAAGGTCTGACAGCAAAGACGGAAGCTGCTCTGGAAGCAAAACTTCAGGCATATAAAAACAGTCTGACAGCAGAAGAAGTAGAAGAACTTGTTCAGAAAACAAAAGCGCTGACAGCTTATCAGGAAGAACCGTCAGAGAAAGAAGACCTGGAGAAGATCCCGGTTCTGCAGCGAGAAGATATCAGCAGAGAGATTGCACCGATTTATAATGAAGAGATCAAAGCCGGAAATACGACCGTTGTGTTCCATGATATTGAAACGAATGGCATCGGCTATGTGAACTTGATTTTTGACATGAGTGGAATTGAAGAGAAACTGCTTCCATATACAGGAATTTTGCAGTCTGTACTTGGTGTGATTGACACAGAGAACTATGAATACGGAGAACTCTTTAATGAGATCAATGCTCAGACAGGAGGAATCGGTACTTCTTTGGAACTGTATACAGACGTAATAAAAGTAAAAGAAAAAGAGTTCCGGCCGACATTTGAAATGCGTGCAAAAGCACTGTATCATCAGCTACCGGTTGCATTTTGCATGATGGAGGAAATACTGCTTCGTTCAAAACTGGATGATGAGAAACGTCTGAAAGAGATTGTTGCCCAGACAAAATCAAGACTTCAGATGCGGATTCAGTCGTCAGGTCACATTTCTGCTGCAATGCGCGCTATGGCATACTATTCTCCGACTGCAAGAATGAAAGATATGACAGCCGGAATTGAATATTATGAGTTAATTTGTGACATTTCGGCTCATTTTGATGAGAAGAAAGAAATGCTGATCAAGACATTGAAACATCTTGCAGAGGAGATCTTTAGCCCATCTCGTCTGATTGTAAGTTATACTGCAGCGAAAGAGGGAATTTCACAGGCATGTGATCTTGTAAAATCGCTGGAAGAAAAACTTTCAGAGTATGGAAAGGAAAAACACCAGGTAGAAATTGTCTGTGAGAAGAAGAATGAAGGATTTAAGACCGCATCAAAGGTGCAGTATGTGGCAACTGCAGGCAACTTTATTGATGCCGGATATGAATATACAGGAGCGCTGCAGATTCTGAAAGTGATCTTAAGTTATGAATATCTGTGGCAGAACATCCGCATAAAAGGCGGTGCATACGGTTGTATGAGCAGTTTTAATCGCCTCGGAGACAGCTATCTTGTGTCCTTTAGAGATCCACATCTAAAAAATACATTAGAAGTATATGAGGGTGTGGCAGAGTATTTGCGGCAGTTTGATATTGATGAAAGAGATATGACAAAATATATCATTGGAACGATCAGCAATATTGATCAGCCGATGACACCGGCAATTAAAGGAAGCCGCTCTATGAACCTGTATCTCAATCATGTTACGGCAGAAATGATTCGGAAAGAGCGCTGCCAGATTCTTGAGGCGACACAGGAAGACATCCGAAAACTTGCAGACATTGTGGAAGCAGTCGTTTCACAGAAAAATATCTGTGTAATCGGCGGCGAGGAGAAGATTGCAGGTGCGCAGGATCTCTTTATGGAAACAAAAGAATTAAATTAATGGAGGAACTATGGAAGCAAACTTTAAATCAGGATTTGTAACGCTGATCGGAAGACCGAATGTGGGAAAATCTACACTGATGAATTATCTGATCGGACAGAAGATTGCAATCACATCGAAGAAGCCTCAGACAACAAGAAACCGGATTCAGACGGTACTTACAACGGAGGCAGGACAGATTGTATTTGTCGATACACCGGGAATTCATAAAGCCAAAAATAAATTGGGAGAATATATGGTAAATGTGGCGGAGCGCACATTGAATGAAGTCGATGTAGTGCTCTGGCTCGTAGAGCCGACTACGTTTATCGGAGCAGGAGAAAAGCATATTGCAGATCAGCTTCGCAGAACAAAGACACCTGTCATACTTGTTATCAATAAAGTAGATATGGTAAAGAAAGAAGAAATCCTTCCGGTTATTGAAGCCTATCGTCATATCTGTGATTTTGCAGAGATTGTCCCGGTGTCAGCAAGAAACGGGGACAATACAGAAGAGCTTGTAAAGACGATTTTTCAGTATCTTCCATATGGCCCTCAGTTTTATGACGAAGATACTGTGACAGATCAGCCGGAACGGCAGATCGTGGCAGAACTTATCCGGGAAAAAGCGCTCCATTGTCTCAATGAAGAGATTCCGCATGGGATTGCTGTTTGTATTGACCGCATGAAAGCGCGAAAAAATATTATGGATATTGATGCGACCATTATCTGTGAGAGAGACTCTCACAAAGGGATTATTATTGGTAAACAGGGGGCTATGCTGAAGAAGATCGGCAGCCGGGCAAGATATGAGATCGAGCAGCTCCTAGATTGTAAAGTGAATTTGCAGCTCTGGGTAAAAGTGAAGAAAGACTGGAGAGACAGTGAGTTTCTGATGAAGAATTTCGGATATCGGGAAGAAGAGGAATAAATATACAGTATAGTTCGAGGAAGAATCGGAGACGATAATCTTATACCGCCGAAACATCAAAGCAATAAAAAGAACTGAATGGGAGGCGGAAATAAAAAGGTAAGAGGGTGCGTCAAGATGAAATCGGATTATTGGAATGAATTTATGCATACCGGACGGATAGAAGATTACTTATGCTATAAAAACCAATCAGAGGCAGTAGTTTCTGCAGACCGGAACGAAAACAATATAAAACAGGCAGGAGTCGAAAAACGTGAGAGAAACGATAACCGTGACAGGGATGGTGCTTTCAGCAGCACCAATCGGGGAATATGACAGAAGAATCGTACTTCTGACAAAAGAACGGGGAAAGATTGCTGCCTTTGCGAAAGGAGCACGAAAGACAGGAAGTTCTCTTTTGACGGCAGTCAATCCTTTCGCGTTCGGAACATTTCTTCTCTATGAAGGAAAGAATTCATATAATATGATGCAGGCAGATATCTCTAATTATTTTTCTGAATTGCGTACAGATGTGGAAGGAGCATATTATGGGTTCTATTTTCTTGATCTGGCGGGGTATTATTCAAGAGAAGGAAATGATGAGACAGATATGCTAAAACTGCTCTATCAGACAATGCGGGCGCTGACAAATCCCAGAATTCCGAAAGAATTGATCCGTTACATATTTGAGCTAAAAAGCATTACGATCAATGGAGAGGGACCGGAAGTCTTTCAATGTGCAGAATGTGGAGCAAAAGAGAATCCAGCAGTATTTTCAGTAAAAAAAGGAGGGCTTCTTTGCAAAAGCTGCATAGAGCAAGACAGCTATGGAATTAGACTTGATAATTCTACATTGTATACGCTTCAATACATTGTCGGAGCACCTCCGGAACGGATGTACAATTTTATTGTCAACGAAGAAGTTCTTAGTAAACTTCGCAAAATCGTGACACGCTATATGGAGCATTATGTTGGTAGAGAATTTAAGTCTTTAGAAATTCTAAAGCAGATTACGTCTTATTCATAGTATGCTTGAAAGCGGAGTGAATTGATGAAATGTGTCATAACAGTTGCAAAAAATTACTGCAGAATGTATAATAATTAACAATAATCACCTTGAATCTGGCGTCAGATGCCGTTTTCAAGACAATGTAAAAAACCAGGAAGGTGAGGTAAGGGAATATGGAAAAAACAATGGAAAAAATCGTTGCCCTGGCAAAATCAAGAGGATTTGTTTATCCGGGTTCAGAAATTTACGGAGGATTAGCGAATACATGGGATTACGGTAATCTGGGAGTTGAATTAAAGAATAACGTAAAAAGAGCGTGGTGGAAGAAATTTATTCAGGAAAGTCCATATAATGTAGGTGTTGACTGTGCAATTTTGATGAATCCGCAAACATGGATTGCATCCGGACATCTCGGAGGATTCAGTGATCCTTTGATGGACTGCAAAGAATGTAAAGAACGTTTCCGTGCAGATAAACTGATTGAAGATTTTGCAGCAGAAAACGGAATTGAATTACATGAGAGCGTAGATGCGTGGTCACAGGAGAAGATGATGGAATTTATCAATGAACACGAAGTTCCGTGTCCATCCTGTGGAAAACATAATTTCACAGACATCCGTCAGTTTAACTTAATGTTTAAGACATTCCAGGGTGTAACAGAAGATGCAAAGAATGTTGTATATCTTCGCCCGGAGACAGCGCAGGGAATTTTTGTTAACTTTAAGAATGTACAGCGTACATCCAGAAAGAAGATTCCGTTCGGAATCGGTCAGATCGGTAAATCTTTCCGAAATGAAATTACGCCGGGTAACTTTACATTCCGTACAAGAGAATTTGAACAGATGGAGATGGAATTCTTCTGTGAACCGGATACAGATCTTGAGTGGTTTGCATACTGGAAGCAGTTTTGTCAGGACTGGCTGTTAGGTCTTGGAATGAAGAAAGAGGAATTGCGTGCAAGAGACCATGAGAAAGAAGAGCTTTCCTTCTACAGTAAGGCTACAACAGACCTGGAATTCTTATTCCCATTTGGATGGGGAGAACTGTGGGGAATTGCAGACCGTACCGATTATGACTTAACACAGCATCAAAATGTTTCCAAAGAAGATATGAGCTACTTTGATGATGAGAAAAAAATAAAATATATTCCATATGTTATTGAACCGTCACTTGGAGCAGACCGTGTTGTGCTTGCATTCCTTTGCAGCGCATATGATGAGGAAGAATTAGAAGGCGGAGATACTCGTACCGTGCTTCATTTCCACCCGGCGCTTGCACCGATAAAAGTCGGAATACTTCCACTTTCTAAGAAATTAAATGAAGGCGCTGAGAAAATTTACGCAGAATTATCCAAATACTATAACTGTGAATTTGATGACCGCGGCAATATCGGTAAACGTTATCGCCGCCAGGATGAGATTGGAACTCCGTTCTGTATCACTTATGATTTTGATTCTGAAGAAGATGGTGCGGTAACTGTTCGTGATCGTGATACAATGGAGCAGGAAAGAATCAAGATTGAAGATCTGAAAGCATATTTGGATGAGAAACTTGCTTACTAATTTGTTTATGAATCAACTTGTTTACAAATAAACATGCTTACTGATTGAACAAGAGAATCCCAGCTGGAGCGTTTAGAAGCTCCGGCGGGGATTTTTCGATTTCAGGCTATCGTTCTGAAATGCCTGGTGCTATAATAGAAAACATATGACAGAGAAGAAGAGGAGGGGCAGACAGTATGGAAATTAGAGTTGCCCTGTGCGATGATGAGGAGACGGTGCGGGAATATCTCGGCAGACTTTTGGAGGAGTGGAAAGAGAGACAGAACGATCAGCTTCAGATTGAATATTTTGAGAGTGCGGAGAGCTTTCTCTTTCAATATGAAGAAGACAAGAGATGGCAGTTTCTCATTCTTGATATCGAGATGGGGAAGATGAACGGGGTAGAGCTTGCGAAAAAAGTGAGGGAACATAATAAAGAAGTGCAGATTTTATTTGTGACGGGCTATATGGACTATATTTCTGACGGATATGAGGTGGAGGCGCTTCACTATCTGCTGAAGCCGGTGACAAAAGAGAAGTTGTTTTCGGTGCTTGACAGGGCGAGAGAGCGGATGAAGAAGAGCGAGAAAGCGCTCTTTCTTCAGGGAAGTGATGAGACGGTCAGGATCCCGTATTATGAGATCCGCTATGTGGAAGTGCAGCACAACTATGTGACAATCCATGCGGCAGAGGATTATACGGTAAAGAAGACGTTAAGTGAGCTGGAAGAGGAGCTTGGGGATGGATTTTTCCGGACAGGAAGATCTTTTCTTGTGAACTTGAAATGTGTAAAGCGGATTACAAAGAAGGAAGTTTCTCTGAAAGATGGGATGGTAATCCCACTCTCGAGAGGGATGTATGAGAAGATTAACCGGGCAATGATCCGATATTTTTAAAGAAATATATTTCTTATGGAAAGTGATTTACAAAAAACATGATTCCGTATCTTGCGGAAGAAGGCAAATTTGGAGGAAATGATGTCATTTATTTCAAAAATGATCGACAAACGCTTGGCAGCCTATCAAAATGAACTGCTCCAGACACATTATGAAGAGGTGGAAAATATGTACCGGCAGATTCGTGGCTGGCGGCATGATTACCGGAATCATATCCAGATGATGAAAAGCTATGCCGCTATGGGTGACCTTGACGCAATCCGGGCATATCTGGATGAGCTGGATGAAGATCTGGCGACGGTGGATACAGTCATTAAGACAGGCAATAAGATGACGGACGCTATTTTAAACAGCAAGATCTCGCTGGCGAAGTCGCGGGAGATTACTGTGATTGCAGACGCCCATGTGCCGGTGGCACTCACCACTTCGGAGATCGATCTCTGTATCATTATCGGCAATCTGTTTGACAATGCGATCGAGGCTAGCATGGAACTTCCGCCGGATGAGCGGATCATCCGTATCTATATGGATATGAAAAATACGCAGCTTTACATGTCTTTTACGAACTTTACCGCCACGAAGAAACAGAAGAAGATCAGTGGACTGTTTCGCACGACAAAGGGGGAAGGGCATGGGTTTGGTCTGGTAAGGATTGATACGATTGTAGAGCGTTATGGTGGCTATTTGAGCCGAAATAGTGAAGATGGTGCGTTTACGACAGAGATCCTTTTGCCACAAGAAACATAGTGTTCGACATCCGGTGCAAACAGGTGCGCGGAATATTCAAAATACAGATTATGCAATTCGTCCCCAGGAGATGCAATTCGTCCCCTAGGGAGTTTTTGTTTGGATATTTGTGATATTGTTACAGCAGGAGGGATGAAAGCATGACAGAAAAGAAAAAAGAAAAAACAATATCAGAAAAGCCACGGTACGGAATGTGGAACAATGCATGGTTCATGATTGGAAAGGCGTGGAAATATGAAAAATCCGTTCTTGCTGTTTTGGTTATGTCCATTATTTTGGAAGTGATAATGAATTTGCTAAACCTCTATATCGGTCCGGTTGTGTTAAGAGGGCTGGAAGAGGGATGGACGTTAAGAATACTATTCCGGAGTATTCTTATTTTTGCAGGAGGTATGATGCTTGTCGGTGCAGCACAGGGCTATCTGGTATTGAACCAACAGTATGGACGGATTAGCGTACGGATCAAGCTGTTGTTAGGTCAGTATAATAAGTATGCGACAGTTTCTTATTCCAAATTGGATGACCAGAAATTTACACAGATGCAGAAAAAGGGGATGGAAGCGTTAAAGCAAAACAGTGCTGCCGGAGAACATATTTGGATAACGCTGACAACTCTCGGACAGAGCGTTTGCGGTATTGTGATCTACCTGATGCTTCTGTCGGTAATGAATCCATTTCTTATGTTTCTCATAGCAGCGACGACGGCGTTAAGTTTTTTCTTTAACCGAAGAATCTATAACTGGGGTTATCGAAACCGACAAGAAGAAGCTGAATATATAAAGAAATGGAATTATCTGACAGAGCGATACAAAGACCGGGAATGTGCGAAAGATATCAGGATGTTTGGAATGGGGGCTTGGCTTCGTAGTATCCATGCGGGAGTGAGAAATTCTTACGAAACATTTCAGGTGAAAAAGAACCGAAAATATTTTCTTGCAAATGCAATCGATACACTGTTTATCTTACTGAGAAATGGCGTTGTTTATGTATATCTCCTTCAGATGGTACTTAACAATCATATGGGTGCGGCAGAGTTTCTTCTGTATTTTAGCGCAGTGAATGGATTTTCTTCCTGGATGGAGCAGCTTCTTACACAGATGTCAAAGTTGTATCAGGAAAGTATAGCGCTATCAACCTATCGGGAATATCTTGATATCGAAGATGATTATAAAATAGCAGAGGGAATGGAAATTCCTACGGCGGATACTTATGAGATTGTATTAAAACATGTTTCATTCCGGTATCCGCAGGCAGAGAAAAATACGCTCACGGACATTAACTTGACACTCCGTCCGGGAGAAAAACTGGCGGTTGTCGGTTTAAATGGTGCGGGCAAGACGACGCTTGTCAAGCTAATCTGTGGTTTTTATGATCCGACAGAGGGAGAAATCCTGTTAAATGGGGTAAATATCCGAAACTACCGGAGAGATTCTTATTATGAAATGTTTACGGCAGTATTTCAGCAGTTTGCAATTTTGCCGATTACTATTGCAGAAAATGTATCGCAGACAGGCGAAGGGTATGACGATGAGCGTGTTAAGGAATGTCTAAAGCAGGCAGAATTATGGGAACGTATCAAGGAACTGAAACAGGGATATCATGCGCTGATGGAGCGATCTGTTTACACAGAAGGGGTTGAATTGTCCGGTGGTGAGACACAGCGGCTTATGCTTGCACGTGCACTCTATAAAAAAGGCGTATTTATGATACTTGATGAACCGACAGCGGCGCTTGACCCGATTGCAGAGAGTGATATTTATGAGAAATACAATAAATTGACAGAACATAAGACATCGGTATTTATTTCCCACAGACTTGCATCGACAAGATTTTGTGACCGGATCTTATTTATGGAGCAGGGAGAGCTTGCAGAAGAAGGTACTCATGAGACACTGCTTGCAAAGCGCGGAAAATACGCGGAGCTTTTTGAAGTACAGAGCCGCTATTACCGAGAAGGAGGTGATCATCATGAAGAAGGATGTGAATAAGATGTCACTGAAAGAGGCGTTTTGTTATACGATAAAAGGCATAAAAATCTGGTGGGAGTATGATTCGGCAATACTCATTGCGACCTTTTGCTCGGCAGCAGCCGGCGCGTTATTTCCATATGCAAATATTTATCTGTCTGCGCGGATTCTTTCCGAACTGTCCGGCAGCAGAGAAAAAGAAATACTTATGAAGCTTGCATTTATTACAATCTTTGTCAATGCAGTGCTTGCTCTTTTGAAGGCGGCAGCAGATAGATGGAAAGAGTGTAAGCGGGCAGGAGAATGGTTGGGTACCAATGATATTTATGCTAATAAAATGCTGCAGATGGATTTTTCTGTACTGGATGACACAAGTACCCACAAAAAACTGTCCCAGATTCAGCAGGTTCAAAACTGGAGCGGTATGGGATTGGTTGCAATACCTGATTATATGCAGGAATTTGTAGGGGAAATCGTGAAGATTTTGGGTGCGGTTACGCTGACGGTCACGCTGTTTCTCTGTGAAGTTCCGGCTTTGGCAGGAAATCTGACGATTTTGAATCACCCGCTTACGACGGTACTTGTGATTGGAAGTTTTCTGATCATTGCGGTGCTTGGACCGATACTTGAGACAAAAGTGGATGAGAAGTGGGCACAGTGTTCAGAAGAGGCAACATTCGGAAACCGGTTATTTAATTTTTGGGGAGAATATTTTCTTGATAAGAAAAATGCGATGGATATCAGATTGTATGGCCAGAACAAAATCGGACTCGAAGCAATGGAAAGTGATGACAGTTTTTTGCCGGATGGTCCGATTGCATCTGTTATGAAAGGAAAGTACGGACTGTTGTATGCGGTTGGACAATCGCTCACCTATTTCTTGATGGGAGGTATCTATCTCTTTGTTGTTGTGAAAGCATGGGCAGGGGCATTTGGCATAGGCGAGTCGTCCCAGTATGTGGGGGCTCTGACGATGATGGCAGCAGCGGTGTCAGCTTTATTTGCAACGGTTGGAAAAATCCGGGTTAATGCTGTTTTTGTGAAGAAGTCAATTGAATTTCTCGATATTCCAAATCGGATGTATCAGGGATCTCTCACTGTTGAGAAACGAACAGATGGAAAATATGAAGTAGAATTCCGAGATGTATCTTTTAAATATCCGGGCAGCGAAGCGTGGGCATTGCACCATGTGAATGTGAAGTTTAAGATTGGAAATAAGATGGCAGTTGTTGGACAAAACGGAAGTGGGAAAACAACATTTATTAAATTACTTTGTCGGCTGTATGATCCGACAGAAGGAGTTATTTTATTGAATGGAATTGATATCCGTAAATATAATTATCAAGAATATATGTCAATTTTTTCTGTTGTTTTTCAGGACTTTTCTCTTTTTGCATTTCCTCTTGGGGAGAATGTTGCAGTGGCGAGAGAGTATGACCGGGAAAAAGTGGAACGAATGCTTAAAGAGGCAGGATTTGGTGAACGGCTTGACAAAATGCCAAGAGGACTTGATACGTGGCTTTATAATAAATTTGACAAGAGCGGCATAGAGATTTCTGGCGGGGAAGCACAGAAGATTGCCATTGCAAGAGCGCTTTATAGAGATGCGGCATTTATTATTTTGGATGAACCTACGGCAGCACTGGATCCAATTGCAGAAGCAGAAATCTATGCAAAATTCAATGATATTGTAGGAGATAAAACGGCAATTTACATCTCCCACAGACTATCCTCCAGCAGATTTTGTGATGAGATTATGGTGTTTCATCAGGGAGCTGTCGTGCAAAAAGGACGACATGAAGAGTTGGTGGAGACTGTGGGGGAATATGCCGACCTCTGGAATGCACAGGCACAGTATTATGTATAAAAAGAATTTGCATTATTGTCCGAAATTTGCACGATTGTGTATAATAAAGTAATAAATTTGGACAATAGTATAAAGACATATTTTGTAAAAAGTATATAATGAAGATATTGAATCATTCTGAAAAGTATAAAGGAGGCACAAACAGTTATGAACAAAGAGAATATCTGGAACTCATACAGTGCGGAAGAACTGGAAAAATTAAACAAAGTGAATGAACTTTACAAAGAATGTCTGGATGCCGGAAAGACAGAAAGAGAATGTGTTCGTATTTCTATCGAGATGGCAGAGAAAGCCGGATATAAAAATTTAAATGATGTAATCAAAGCCGGAGAAACATTAAAAGCCGGAGATAAAGTATATGCAGCTTACAATGAGAAAGAACTTCTGATGTTTGAGATCGGAACAGAACCGATGGAAAAAGGTATGAACATTTTAGGAGCTCATGTTGACTCTCCTCGTATTGACATCAAACAGCAGCCATTATTTGAAGAAGAAGGTTTTGCTTATCTTGATACACACTACTATGGCGGAATTAAGAAATATCAGTGGCTGACACTTCCGTTGGCATTACACGGAGTTATGATCAAGAAAGACGGAACAAAAGTTGACGTTGTGATCGGTGAGAAGGAAGATGATCCGGTATTCGTTATTACAGATCTTCTTGTGCATCTCGCAGGAGAGCAGATGGGCAAGAAAGCAAGCGAAGTAATCAATGGTGAGAAACTTGACCTGATGATCGGTAACATTCCGTTAGAAGGCGAAGAAAAAGATGCGATTAAAGCAAATGTATTGAAGATTCTTGCAGAACGCTATAATGTAGAAGAAGATGATTTTGTATCTGCTGAGTTAGAAGTTGTTCCGGCTGGAAAGGCAAGAGACTGCGGTCTTGACAGAAGTATGGTAATCGGATATGGACATGATGACAGAATCTGTGCATTCACATCTTTATTTGCGCTGTTAAAAGGTGGAAATGGCAATGTGAAGAGAACATCTTGCTGTATTCTTGTTGACAAAGAAGAAATCGGAAGTGTTGGAGCAAGTGGTATGACATCCCGTTTCTTTGAGAACACAGTAGCAGAATTAATGGCAGTTCTTGGAGAAGAAGGAGATCTGAAGCTTCGTCGTGCATTAGCTAATTCTAAAATGCTTTCTTCTGACGTAAGTGCATGTCTTGATCCGATGTTTGCATCTTGCTTCGAGAAGAAGAACGCAGCTTATTTCTCAAGAGGACTTGTATTCAACAAATACACAGGTAGCCGCGGAAAAGGTGGAACAAGTGATGCAAATGCAGAATATGTTGCAGAGATCAGAAGAATTATGGAAGATAACAATGTTTCTTACCAGACAGCAGAACTTGGTGCAGTTGATGTAGGAGGCGGTGGAACAATCGCTTACATTATGGCTGTTTATGGAATGGATGTTATTGACAGTGGTATTGCAGTATTATGTATGCATGCACCGCATGAAGTTGCAAGTAAAGCAGACATTTACGAGGCAGTGAAGGGATACAGAGCATTCCTTGATGATGCGTTTGAAAACTAATTAATCTTTAGAAGAGGACACCGGAGGTATTTTTGATATTTTCGGTGTCCTTTTTTTCAGAAGAGTCTTTACATTTGGAAAAAAGGGCGTATACTGTGTAATTGCGTACTACTAAAAGAAAAGAATGTGTAAAAACGAGGGTAATGAAAATGAAGATCGTAATTATTGGTGACGGTAAAGTTGGTCATAAGCTGGCTAAGCAGTTATCAGAAGAAAACTATGATGTTGTTATGATTGACCATAACCAGGGACGGTTACAAGAATCGGTCAATTCTTTGGATGTGCTGTGTCTGACAGGTGATGGAGTAGATGTAGAGACACAGAAGGAAGCAGATGTGCAGCACTCAGATCTTGTTATTGCATGTACTTCAACAGATGAGTTAAATATGTTGAGCTGTCTGATTGCAAGAAGGCTTGGAGCGAAGCATACGATTGCGCGTGTGCGTAATCCGATTTACTTTAAGCAGATTGATCTTTTAAAAGAAGATCTGCATTTGAGTATGACAGTAAACCCAGAGCTGACAGTGGCAAATGAAATCAGCCGTGTGTTGATCTTTCCGGCAGCAACAAAAGTAGAGACTTTTGCAAAAGGCCGTGTAGAACTTGTAGAATTTATCCTGAACGAACAGAATCCAATTGTTGGTATGTCATTAAAAGAGATCTATCAGAAATATCAGATTAAAGTGCTTGTCTGTGCGGTGCAAAGAGGAAAAGAAGTGTTTATTCCGGACGGAGATTTTGTTGTTCGGTCAGGCGATAAACTGAATATTGCCGCATCCCATAAGGAGATTGAAGATTTCTTCAAAGCATTGGGCAATCGAAAAGCAAAAACTAAAAATATTATTATCTGTGGCGGCGGCCGGATCAGTTATTACCTTGCAAAACAGCTTTGCGTGCTTGGAATGCATGTGAAGATTATTGAAAAAGATATGGAGAAATGTGAGCGTCTCTGCGAACAGCTCTCAGATGCAACGATCATTTGCGGAAATGCAGGAGATCATGAGCTTCTAATCGAAGAAGGACTGGAATCTGCCGATGCACTTGTGGCTTTGACAGGAATTGATGAAGAGAATATTATTATGGCTCTGTTTGCAAAGCAGCAGGGAGTGAAAAAGATTGTGGCAAAAGTAAATGAGGACAGCCGCGCCAGCATGGTGGAAGATATGGGAATTGACTCAATTGTTTCTGTAAAATCTTCCACAGCAGATGTGATTATGGCATATGTGCGTGCGCGTCATAACTCTATTAAGAGCGCTAATATTGAAACATTATATTATCTTGTAGGCGGCAAAGTAGAGGCGTTGGAATTTATCGTAAAGCAGGAAACAGAATATACAAATATTCCGTTGAAAGACCTGAATATGAAACCAAATAATCTGATCGCCACGATTGTCCGGGATCGTAGAATTATCATTCCGGGAGGAAATGATGTACTTATGCCGAAAGACAGCGTAATTATTGTGACGAAAAATAAAAAAATACAGGACATCAGAGATATCTTTGAGAGCAGGGGGACTTATGAATCATAAAATGACAGTTTATATGCTCGGAAAGATTCTGGGGATTGAAGGCGTTGTAATGTTTCTCCCGGCGATTGTAGCGTTGATCTATCGGGAAGACAGTTATATGCATTTTGTCATTCCGGGAGTAATTTTGATTCTGGTACATATTCTGTTTGGAAGAAAGAAACCAAAGAATACAAAACTATACGGAAGAGACGGACTTGTGATCGTTGCATTATCATGGCTTTTGTGGTCGCTAATCGGTGCAATACCATTTTATACATCAGGTGCGATCCCTCAGTTTATCGATGCATTTTTTGAGACGGTATCCGGATTTACGACAACAGGTTCCACTATTTTAACAGATATTGAAGCATTACCGAAGGGAATGGCTTTCTGGAGATCGCTGACACATTGGATTGGCGGTATGGGTGTGCTGGTTTTCGTTATGGTAATTACATCGCTTGAAAATGATCGTTCAATGCACTTAATGAAAGCAGAGATGCCGGGACCGGAGATTGAAAAGCTTGTGCCAAAAGCAAGGACAACAGCTCAGATTTTGTATGCAATGTATTTTGTTCTTACTTTTGCGGAAGTAATTTTCCTTTTATTTGGCGGAATGAATCTGTATGACAGTATTCTGCATGCGTTTAGTACAGCCGGTACCGGAGGATTCTCAAATAGAAATGCAAGTATTGCATATTATGACAGTGCATATATTGACGGAGTAATTACGGTCTTTATGATTCTGTTTGGAATTAACTTTAATATGTATTTCCTTTTGATTTTGAAACGTTTTAGAAATATATGGGAAAATGAAGAGGTAAAGGCGTATTTTGGAATCATTGTGGCGGCAATTGTGATGATTACAATCAATGTAAGCAATTATTACGGAGGATTTTTGAGAGCATTTCGGTATGCGTCTTTTCAAGTGTCATCTATCATTACAACAACTGGTTTTATTACAGCGGATTTCAACCAGTGGCCAGAATTCTCAAAAGCAATTTTATTGCTTCTTATTATGGTAGGAGCTTGTGCCGGTTCTACCGGAGGCGGTATGAAAGTGTCTCGTATTCTGATTCTTATGAAACACGCTAAGAGAGAGATTAAGAAATTAATCCATCCAAAGAGTGTGTCGATCATTACGTTGAATAAAAAACGTCTTCAGGACGAGACTGTGAATGGGGTTATTGGATATACGGTTATTTACTTTTTGATTATGGTTGTATCAATTCTAATTGTATCATTAAATAATTTTGATTTTGCTACAACATTCAGTTCTGTTTTGACAACACTGAATAATACCGGACCCGGAATCGCAGGTGTAGGACCGGTAGAAAACTTTTCTTCTTTTTCTGTGCTGTCAAAGTTAGTATTTTGTTTTGACATGTTGGCAGGAAGACTGGAGTTATTCCCATTTTTAATGTTAATGGCACCATCCGTATGGAGAAAGAAATTTTAATAAAGATGAAAAATGCCGGAGATGTATTTAATTCTCCGGCATTTTTAATGGGCGGTCAATCCGAAGAGAGGGATTGGATACCCGGTTTGTGATAAGACGTATTGAGGAAGCATATTCAAGCGGAGACATAGAAGTTGCCTTTTTAAATTGTTTTGAAAAATACTGGAGCGAGCTATAGGAAAGAAAGTGGGCGATTTCGGTAAAGTTCATGGAACCGTCCCGGATCAATTCTTTGGCACGATCTATTTTCATACTATTAAAAAATTCAATAGGACCACAATGCTTTTCATCCTGAAACAGTGCATGGAGAGCGGAACGGCTTAGAGAGAATTCATCGCAGAGTGTCTGGATTTTTAACGGTTCATAAAGATGTTCTTCCATATAATGGATGATATTGTCCAGTCGATTATTTTTGGTCAGAGAACTGATTGGGGTGTCAATCTTTTGATGCGTGATCATAACACCATTATCACAGAGGTGGCAGCGTTTTGCGGTCAGAAGAAAAAGTTCTAGAAAAAGCAAAATGAGCTGTTCTGAGCCAAAAGAAGCATCTTCAGAAATGAAAACCTGTTCTACTGATGGAATATTTAACGGTGTTGAGAAGGTTTCTCGAGCAGTAGCGATAATTTTTGAAATTAGAGAACGTTCTTCCATATTTAGAGTAAAACATTTATCAGAAAAATCCATCATTGCCGGAGATTGTGTAGAAAAGGAAATTGCAACCAGGTTCAGCGAATGTTTCAGGCCAGAAGAACGCATTGCATGGAAACAATTCGGTTGATGAAAAATAATGTCTCCTGCGTGAAGCGTGTACAATTTATTTTCAGAGCGCACATCTACTGTTCCGGCATCCACATATAAGAATTCCCAGAAATTATGTGCTTCACCGGAAAAAGAAAAATCCTTGGAATACTCAAAGTAGTGGATTGTAATAATGGAATCAATAACGATTTCTTTTTTGAGTACAGTTTTTACATAAGTCATAAACAAATGCTCCTTTCTGGAATTGCCCGGATCATTTATACAAAGGGGGGATTCCCGTCAAAATCAATTATTTACTCGGAATCATTTTAGCAGAAAATAGACAATTGGACAAGAAGGATAGATGATATGGCAAGCAAAATAGTATTAAAAAAGATATAATGTATATAAATAAGGCAGAATTTTGTTGAATGTTAGCTAATTTGCCGGAAATGGAGGAAGGAAAATGAAAACAGTGATTAGCAATGGCATCACACTTGGACTGGATGAACAGACATTTCATGTATCTATCAAAAAAGCAGATACATGTTGGGACTGGTGCAGTGATTATGAACCGCATATTGAAACTGCACAGGGAACAGTATATTTCAAAGATGCAGCAGTTATCTCTCACAAAGAGTGGAAGACTGGAGTTGGAGAAGGATTTATCAGCCATTACGAAGGATTTGAGGCAGAAGGAAAGAAAGTAGATTTTGCTTTTGAGACAATCGTATGGGTGGAAGCTGTGACAGGTCATGTGTATTTTGAATTTGTGCCGCTTTGCGAAGATGGATTTGATGTAAAGGCAATCTACTGGCCGGGAAAAATGGCATTTGAAGAAAAGAAAGACAGTTGGTATACACTTCTTAACTGGGAGCAGGGAATTCTGATCCCGAATACATGGGAAGTAGAGACAATGAATACATCTTTTGATGGTTTCCTCGGAACAGCAGGAGCTTATATGCCATGGTTTGGACAGGTCAAAGACCGCGAAGGTTATCTGGCAGTCGCAGTGACACCGTGGAACGCAGGGTATGATGTAGAACATCCGGCAGAAGGTCCGTATACACATATGAACATCCGCTGGGAGCCAAGCCTTGGAAAAATTGACTATCGCCGTGTTATGAGATATACATTCCTGAGCGACTGCGATTATAATGATATTTGTAAAGAATACAGAGCATATGTGAAAGAAAAAGGTTTATTCCGTTCATTGGAAGAAAAAGCAGCGAAGACTCCTTCTGTTAATGATCTGATTGGATGTTCTTTTGTGCATACAGGAATTAAGACAAAGGTTCAGCCAAACTCTGATTTCTTTGATCCGGAAGCTCCTGATAAAAATGATAACTTGACACCATTTAAAGCTCGTACAGAAGAAGTAAAACGTTTCCATGAACTTGGGGTAGAGAAGATGTACCTTCATCTGGATGGATGGGCAGAACCGGGATATGACAACAATCATCCGGATTATTCACCGGCTTGTAAAGAAGCAGGCGGATGGGAAGATATGAAAGAACTGGCTGATACAATGCATGAATGTGGTTATATGTTCGGTATTCATGATCAGTACAGAGATTATTACAAATCAGCGGAAAGCTTTGATGAGAATTTTGCATGTCGTCTCACAGACGGAACAATTCCGGAACATCAGAGATGGGCAGGCGGCCCGCAGTCATACTTATGTGCAACGCAGGCTCCATTTTATGTAAAGAGAAACTTCAAGGCAATCGAAGATGCCGGAATCAAACTGGACGGCGCATATCTTGATGTATTTACCTGTAATGAAGGAGACGAATGTAATCATCCGTGGCATAAGATGACAAGAAGAGATTGCTATGATTACAGAAATACATGTTTTGAATTTTTATTATCTAAGGGAATCCTGCCAAGTTCTGAAGAAGTAAATGACTGGGCAATCCCAAGCCTTGTATTCTGCCATTATGCACCGTATGATTTCATGCTGGCACATCCGGGTTCTCCAAGACATGGTATTGCGGTTCCGTTATTTAACCTTGTATATCATGACTGTCTGATTGAGCCGTGGATGATGGAGAAATTAAGTGAAACAGAAGATTATATGCTGTATGCACTGTTAAACGGCGGAGCACCGTATTTGAAGAGAGATGGAGCATATCCGAACTTTGACGGTTCTTTCGAGGACTATATCAGATTCAGTGTAGAAGAAGATATTGAGCGTTGTAAAGTTGTTGCAGGCTTACATGAAAAAGTAGGAAAATGTGAGATGGTACGTCATGAAATGGTAGACGGAAATCCACAGGTGCAGAGAACAACATTCAGCAATGGAACAACAGTTACTGTCAATTTCGACACACTGGAATATGAAATCATTTAGTATGTTAGCGTATTGAATTAGTCATTTTGTATGTGAAAACTGAAAAAACCTTATTTTGTTAGTAGTTTTATATAAGTTTGAAGACAATATGACAATAGAAGTGGATAATACAACAAGCAAAATAGGTTTATTGGTTGTATAATACTACTTAACAGAGAGAAAACAAGTTAAAATTGTGAAAAAGATACAATTCAGACTCAATGGTAGAAAATTCCCTGCCGTTTTGTCTGCACGATTTAACAAACTTCTCACAATGTATGTGATACTGGTGCTGAATCGGTATT
>JAGZJD010000030.1 GCA_018365895.1 Lachnospiraceae bacterium
TACGTTCTTTCATACGTGGGTCACGAGTTAAGAATCCAGCTTTCTTCAGAACTGGTCTGTATTCAGCGTCTGCCTGAAGTAATGCTCTTGAAATACCATGACGGATAGCACCAGCCTGTCCTGTGTATCCACCACCGCGTACGTTAACGATTACGTCAAATTTATCTGCTGTTTCTGTAGCAACTAATGGCTGACGAACGATAAGTTTTAATGTTTCTAATCCTAAATATTCGTCAATGCTTCTTTTATTAATTGTGATATTTACTGTTCCAGGTACTAAATATACTCTTGCGATTGATTTTTTTCTTCTTCCTGTTCCGTAGAATTTTGCGTTAGCC
This sequence comes from Lachnospiraceae bacterium, assembly GCA_018365895.1. The sequence continues at coordinate 339 of JAGZJD010000030.1, forward strand.
ACTGTAATTTCCTCCTCTCAAACTTACCTGATTAAAATGTTAAAACTTCTGGTTTCTGTGCCTGATGAGCGTGCTCTGCTCCAGCGTAAACATGAAGTTTTTTGATCATTGCTCTTCCTAAAGGTCCTTTTGGGAGCATTCCTTTTACAGCAAGTTCGATAACTTTCTCTGGTTTCTTAGCCATCATCTCTTTTAATGTAGTCTCTTTCATTCCGCCTACATACTCAGAGTGATTGTAGTAAATCTTCTGATCTAATTTCTTACCTGTTACAGCGATTTTTTCAGCGTTAACAACGATTACATAATCACCTGTATCAACGTGTGGTGTATATTCTGGTTTATTTTTTCCTCTTAAAACTTTTGCTACTTCAGAAGCAAGACGTCCTAATGTCTGGCCTTCTGCATCAACTACATACCATTTTCTTTCAATTTTGTCTGGATTAGCCATGTAAGTTTTCATTGGTTGACCTCCTGATATTAATTATCTACTTTTACTATTATAAATGTGATTTATTATGAAAGCAGCTTACTCCGGGGCTTTGGTGTAAACCGTTTCTTCTCATGTCATACTTCCTTAGTATATTATCTTTCTCTATTTATGTCAACCATTTTCTTAATTTTTACCCACTAAAATTCTACTAAATTTTCCTCTGAAAATTCTTAAAAACTAGGCAATAAATGCCACCTCACGTTCTTTTTATTTCGGTATCTGACAGTGCTGATAAAACCTCCTGTTAGATATTCATCTACTATACATATCATGCAGAACATTTAGATTTTCTAGTGTAATCTTCCAAAATTTCCCGCCTTTTCTCTTCCTCTCCATGTTATAATACAGACATACGGTATATATGACTATATATTTCCTATGATTTTGATTTTAAGAATAACATCAAAATACAATTTTAAAGGAGAACCAATTATGTGGGCTTATCATAGTATCTTTTATCAAATTTATCCAATCGGATTTTGCGGCGCACCAACTTCCAACGATGGAATTACTGTATCGCGCATAAAAAAACTTGGCGCCTGGACCGATTACCTTGAATCTCTCGGCGTCAATGCCGTCCTTTTGAATCCCGTATTTGAATCGGATCATCACGGATACGACACAAGAGATTTCCTGAAAATAGACTGTCGTCTCGGTACAAACGAGGATTTCCGAAATGTCTGTGAAACACTTCACGCACATGGAATCCGAATCGTTCTGGATGGCGTTTTTAACCACGTGGGACGAGGCTTCTGGGCATTTCAGGACGTACTGGAAAAGAAATGGGAATCTCCGTACAAAGACTGGTTTTATATCCATTTTGACGGTAACAGCTGTTACAATGATGGTTTCTGGTACGAGGGCTGGGAAGGACATTTTGAACTGGTCAAGCTTAATCCACAGAACCCTGCCGTTACAGATTATCTATTAGACTGTGTTAAAAACTGGATAGAAATGTTCGACATTGATGGTCTGCGCCTGGATGTCGCTTATAGCCTTGATCGAAATTTTATGAAACGCCTCTGCTCTTTTACAAAAGAATTAAAATCAGATTTTGCTCTTATCGGTGAAGTTTTATTTGGAGATTATAATCTAATTGTCAATGATGAAATGCTCCATAGCTGCACCAACTATGAATGTTATAAAGGGCTGTACTCCAGTTTTAATGATATGAATCTCTTCGAAATTGCTCATTCTTTAAACCGTCAGTTCGGCCCGGAGCAGTGGTGTATTTATCGCGGCAAACATTTAATGACTTTTGCAGATAACCATGATGTAACAAGACTTGCCAGCATTTTGAAGAATCCGGCACATTTGCCGCTTGTCTATGGCATACTCTTCGGAATGCCGGGAATTCCATGTATTTATTATGGAAGCGAGTGGGGTGAAGAAGGTATGAAAGCTCCTGACAACGATTTCGCTCTCCGCCCTTGTTTTGATGCGCCAAAGCCAAATTCGCTGACGGAATTTCTGAAGAATCTGACTCATATTCGTCAGGACAGTGATGCTCTCTGCAACGGTTCCTATCGGAATATTATCATCCAGAATCATCAGCTCATCTTCGAGCGAACGACAGATCACGAACGCATTTTCGTAGCTTTGAATGCTTCTGAAACTCCTTTTACGGCATACCATCAGGAGCTAAACGGCACTGTAGTAGATCTGATTACAGATAAAGAAATAGCAATGAATGGAAGTCTGGAACTTCCTGGATATTCCGTGCAGTATTTAAAATTTTAGAAAAAAAGCTGCTGCAAAATGTTTTTTCAAGTTCTCATTTTGCAGCAGCCTTTATGGTCTTTTCTATGTATTCTTAATTTTGATGAAATCCGCCCATCACAATACTATATGTCCACGCAAATATAAAATATGCATATAACACAGCAACTCCACATGCCGGATACAGTACGATATGTATCGTCGGAAATGGAACATGTTTTCTTTTTACCTGATAAATATCATAAACAATATTGGCAAGCATCAATAGTAGCTGACAGCGAAACAGTATCCTTATCATCTCCATAATCAAATGATTCTCATCCGGAAATGTCTGTCCATAAAACTGAATCCACAGTCCGATAAATAACAATAAAACTGCTAAAATACAATTTATCAGCATCAATTTATTTAGTTTCACTTGAACCACATCCTTTGCGTGAAGCTCTTTTATCGCCTCTTCCTCTTATTTCTTCACAAGCACCTTTGTGATCTCCGCAATATACATTGTATGGTAATCTTTCTGCGGATAGCAATTCTCATCTGCATCTTTGTCGATGAATTTCTCAGAACGAATCTCATCTGCATACAGTTTGCGGCAGACAAACACTAACTCCGCCTCTTCAAATGCAGTTGTTCCATCCACATAATATGGTGTTAATCCTGCTTCTTTGATCTTATTCCTGTCTTTTCCGGAAACTTTTCCACAGAGAGTAAGCGCTTCCCGACAGTTATCCCCAAAAAAGCTTAATGTAAACACATCCTGTGCATCTACAAACTCTTTCGTGTAACGCTGTGGACGAATATAAGCTGTCACAACATTTTTGCCCCAGAGAACTCCAACACCGCCCCAGCTCGCTGTCATTGTGTTGTGTTTTTCTTCATTTCCTGCTGTGATTAACATCCATTCTTTTCCGATCTTTGTAAATGGATTCATCTGTAACTCTTCAATTGATACTTCCTGAAATGACATTGTTTTTTCTCCTTTCATAATCCCGAGAACCTCATACAGGTTCTTTCCCATCTTCTTTTCAAAATAGTCGCGAAGCTCATAGCATCGTTTTCGTTTCTCTTCCGGATAACTTCCATATCGCTTTGTAATATCTGCGATCCGCTTCTCCATCGCCACAGGCCCCTCCGGCAGCGCCAGCGCGTCACAGAGCTGGATAAGCAGATCGTAATCATCATATTCAACGGATGTTAGATATGCTTCTACTTCTTCTGCATCTTCCAGAGAAACATCTATATTTCCAATGTATGTGTGAATTCCCTTAATCTGAAAGGAATGTGTCATGCAAATTCTTGCCGCCTCATCCCATCCATGCTCCATCATGCATCGATAACCGTCAATGATATGCTTAAAATGTGTTCCAACAGTAATTCTCCGGCCGATATCGTGAAATAATCCTACAATATAAGCTTTTTCCGCATCCATTCCTTCACAGTGTTCTGCAATCCGTTCTGCACACCACGCTGCAACCCGACAATGGTCTCCCCACGGTCCCGGGTGGATTTCCTCGGATTCACGGACAAACTGCTCTGCTTCTTCTCTTGTCGGCAGCATATCATCACACCCTTTCACATTCAGCAAACACAAAAAACTGTTTCAGATAAATCTATTATTTCAACACAATCTTCCGGAAATTTTTCTTACCGCGCTTTAAGATAAAATCTTCTGCAAAGGCATCTTTTCCAAATGCAGCGCGAATATCTGTTACTTTCTCGCCATTTACAGATGCGCCACCCTGTTCTACTGCACGTCTTCCTTCTGATTTACTCGGAACAAGTCCGCTCTTCTGAAGTAATGTGATAATATCGATAGAGCCGTCTGTAAAATCTTCTTCGCTAAGTTCAGCTGTTGGCATGTTAGCTGCATTTCCGGCGCTGAATAATGCTCTTGCGCTTTCCTGTGCTTTTGCTGCCTCTTCTTCGCCGTGAACCAGTTTTGTAAGCTCAAATGCAAGAATTTCTTTCGCTTTATTTAACTGGCTTCCTTCCCATTTATCCATCTCATCGATTTCTTCAAGCGGAAGGAATGTTAGCATACGGATACATTTCAGAACGTCTGCATCTGCCACATTTCTCCAGTACTGGTAGAATTCAAACGGAGATGTTTTGTTCGGATCAAGCCAAACTGCACCAGACTGTGTTTTACCCATTTTCTTTCCTTCTGAATTCAGAAGCAGTGTAATTGTCATTGCACATGCATTTTTACCAAGTTTACGACGAATGAGTTCTGTTCCGCCAAGCATATTGCTCCACTGATCGTCTCCTCCGAACTGCAGATTACATCCGTATTTCTGGAATAATGCGTAGAAATCATAGCTCTGCATGATCATGTAGTTGAATTCCAGGAAGCTTAATCCTCTTTCCATACGCTGTTTGTAGCACTCTGCTGTCAGCATACGATTTACTGAGAAATGCGGTCCAACTTCACGGAGCAGATCAATATAATTCAGATCCAAAAGCCAGTCTGCATTATTCACCATCAGTGCTTTTCCTTCAGAAAAATCAATAAATTTGCTCATCTGTTCTTTGAAGCAATCACAGTTATGCTGGATTTGCTCTGGCGTCATCATAGAACGCATATCTGTTCTTCCGGATGGGTCTCCGATGTATCCTGTTCCTCCGCCGATAAGAGCAATCGGTTTATTTCCGGCCATCTGCAGACGTTTCATAAGACAAAGCGCCATAAAATGTCCTACATGAAGGCTATCTGCCGTTGGGTCAAACCCAATGTAAAATGTTGCCTTTCCATTATTAATCAGTTCTCTGATTTCTTCTTCATCTGTTACCTGCGCGATCAGACCGCGGGCCTGAAGTTCTTCATAAATCTTCATTTTTCTTTTCCTTCCTTATTCTTATTTCATTTCAGAACGCACCGATGCAAGAAAACGATCGCATTCTTTCTGATTTCTTAAAATAATGATGTTCGTATCTTTCTGTTCTGCAATATAGCGATAATAATTGTCACGTCTCTCTCTATTGAAATTCCAGATACGCTTTAGAAATCCCGGATCAAACTTCTCCGGACATCCGGGATTCATATCCGGACGCGGTTTCCCATAATTTTTTATTACTCGCTTCAACACGCGAAAAATACAAAACCACAACGGATAGTCAAGATAGATTACCGTATCACAGGCATCCATCCTGCGTTTTAACGTACGCGGAAAATTCCCGTCCATGATCCACTTGTCTTTTGCAAGTTCCTGCTCTACAAGACTGTCAAACTCTTCATTAGAAGCTCTGATCCACCCTTCTTTCCAGGAAAGTTTATCCAAATGTACGACGGGAATATCCCACCAGGCACTCAGCTGCCTTGCGACGGTTGATTTACCGCTTCCGCTTGCTCCGATAATAATAATCTTTTCAGGCTTCACAACAGGCACCTCCTCCGGCAGCAAGGGAAATTCTATCCGCTTGTTCTTTCTGCTCACCGAGTACCCATGTTTCAAATCGTTTTCCGAGAGACTGGATTCTCCTGTAAATCGGTCCTGCGATCAGGCCATCTTTCCCCATACGGTGAAGTTCTTCAAGTGTTACCCATTTCGCATCTACGGTTTCCATATCCTGAAGCACAATTTCTGAAATCTCCACATCCCGTTTCAGAAAATAAAAATCAATAATACAATACTCTTCTTTCTGAGTTTCCAGAAACTGAAGTTCTTCTTCCGCTGCACGGATTCCTGTCTCTTCAAATAATTCCCTTACAGCCCCTGCACGGCTTGTCTCCCCCGCCTGAATGCAGCCTCCGGTATTTTCCCAAAGATTCGGATATTTCTCTTTATCCGGATGTCTCAACGTCAGAAGAATCTCATGCTTGCTGTTTACTACACAGATTACAACAACAAGATGATACTCTCCGTGTACCTTAGGCGCAAGACGGCTCTGCCTGCGGTTCAGGGGCCTTCTGTTTTCATCAAACAAATCCCATAATTCCATTTTATTTCTCCTACTTCAACTTACTTTTTATTGTGTAAAAGAAATCGCCAATTGATCTATCCGTACCACAAAATGTATAACAAAAAACCCGCCCTCTCCATTTCGGAAAGGGCGGGAACATTCCCGCGGTACCACCTTTTCTTTCACAGACTGCTCGCACAGCCCGTCTCTATAAGTATCTGCCAATACTCTGATACGATAACGTGTATCAACTCCGTCACATCCTACTTATGACTGCCTCATATCATTGACTGGTTTTCTGTCTGCTGATATTGACTGCAGCGGTTCGGTGTAAAGCTCCAAGATGTATTCACAATCTGTTTTCCATGCACCTCTCATCACCCGGTTACTTTCTGTATGCTTTTTCAGACTGCTACTTCTTCTTTTCATTGCCTGTCCTGATTATATTATCTGATTGACATAGTAGACTATCTGCCCGTGTTTGTCAAGGGCTTCTTTGCGTGAAGCGCCTCCAGCGTACTTCCGTGAAGTCCTTCTGTCCGGTTCTTATTTTGAGCAACATATTTACTATAAATAATATCAATAAGTACAAGAATCGGAAACTGCGGCGAAATAACATTTCCGTAATTCAAATACTTAAGTGACGGTACAACTGCTACCTCATCACAGAATTCTTCAAAAGCCTCTCTTTTCTGTGCAGTAATCAAAATCGTTCTCGCCCCTCTTTTTCTGGCCCCCTGAAGAAAATACAGAATATCTTCTGTCTCTCCGCTAATCGAAATTCCAATTGCAAGGCATCCTTTATCCTGAAACACTGTCTGCATCTTCATCATGTCTCCGTCCGTAATAGAATCTATATCCACACCTGTAATTATTATCAATATATCTTTTTATTACCGAAAGTTCTTTCAGTGTTTTCGCCTTCTTCCTTTCTTTTTCACATATTTTTTATTTTATTTTTATACAGATTTCACAATAAAATGCACGAAATTTCCAGGATTCTATTTCTTTACGGGAATTCTCCACAAAAAAAAGATACAACGAGCTGCTTCTCCACTGTATCTTTTCCATTTTGATTGAATGATAGTATTCAATTTTCTTCTTTTTTCTTAATAAATTTCTCCGAACTCTTCCCGTTCTTCTCCATAGTCAATCTGCATCAACATCAACCCCTGAGGCGGAGCTGTAACCCCCGCTGCTTTCCGGTTTTTCGCTTCCAAAATCTCTCTTACCTGCTCCGGTTCGTAAAATCCGCGTCCTACCCGGATCAATGTACCCACAATAATCCGAACCATATTATAGAGAAATCCATTTCCTGTAATGCGTATTGTAATCTCTTCTCCGTCCCTCAGAATATCCAGCGCGGTAATCGTCCGCACCGTATCTTCCACATCTGTGCGTACATTACAGAAGCTCACGAAATCATGCTCTCCTTTTAAATACTCTGCCGCCTGCTGCATCTTCTTCTCATCCAACGGAAATGAAACAAAATAATTTGTCAGCCGCTTCGTCGGCACTGGAATCCGTGTATTTAAAACATGATATTCGTACGTCTTTTCGCAATTCCGATAGCGCGGATGCCAGTCTGCCGGAACTTCATCGGAAGAGACGATCACAATATCATCCGGTAGCCGCTGGTTCAATGCATAAGAAAAACGCTCCGGTGGAATCGTAGATTCTGTATCAAATACCGCCACATTTCCCATCGCATGTACACCGGAATCTGTGCGGCTTGCCCCGATTACTGTGATTGCTTCTCCAGTCATTTTACAAAGGGTGCGATTAAGCACTTCCTCCACTGTAATTCCATTCGGCTGGATCTGCCAGCCACAGTAATTTGTCCCATCATAGGCAACGACAAGTCTAATACGTCTCATGCGGCTTCTCCTCCTCTTTTAAAAAATCCAAATACGGAACGGCACAAACCGTCCGATCACACAAGCCGCCGCCACATAAAAAATGGTAATCGTATATGCAGCCACGTCATTTTTATGATAAATAAGCGGTTTCATCTTTGTTCTTCCGTCACCGCCCTGATAACACCTTGCTTCCATAGCCATTGCAAGATCATTTGCCCGGCGGAAGGCAGAAATAAAAAGTGGAACCAAAATTGGAACCATATTCTTTGCTCTCTGGATTAGATTTCCGCTCTCAAGATCTGCACCTCTTGCCATCTGAGCTTTCATAATCTTATCTGTTTCTTCCAGCAGTATAGGAATAAAACGCAGGGCAATGGACATAATCATTGCAATTTCATGAACCGGCACATGAATATGGCGAAGCGGATTCAGCAGACGCTCAATCCCGTCTGTCAATGCATTCGGCGTCGTTGTCAGTGTCATCACAGAAGCTCCAATAATCAAATAAATCAGACGAATTGCCATAAAAACTGCCGTTCGAAGTCCCTCATCCGTAATCTTCAAAAACCCAACTTTCCAGAGAATCGTCCCTGTTCCCGTTAAGAACAGATTAAAAATAACAGTGATCATCAGCAGTAAAATAATAGGTTTTAATCCTTTTACGATAAACTTTACCGGCACTTTAGAGATCCGTACAACTGCAAACAAAAAAATAGTTGCAATCACATACCCCAACATGTTTTTAAATAAAAATAAAGAAATCAAGTACAAAAGTGTACACACAATCTTTGTCCGCGGATCAAGGCGGTGTACCCGGCTATTCGCCGGATAATACTGTCCTATTGTAATATCTCGAATCATCTCTTACACCTCTTGCCTGTCTTGAAACAGCTTCATGATCTCATCCGCCGCCTCTTCTATCGTTGTTGCCTCTGTATTTACTGCAAGCCCACTCTTAGCAAGTTCATGCATAATATAAGTAACCTGTGGCGCTGCAAGTCCTACTTTTTCCAGTTCTTTATAATGTGAAAATACTTCTTTCGGCGCTCCATCAAGCATAACACTTCCCTTATCCATCACAATGATCCGATCCACATATTTTGCAACGTCTTCCATACTATGGGACACAAGAATGACCGTCAGTCCCAATTCATCATGAAGCTTCTTAATCTGGTCTAATATCTCATCCCGTCCTTTTGGATCAAGCCCTGCCGTCGGCTCATCAAGCACAAGGACGTCCGGATGCATCGCCAGGACACCGGCAATGGCTACACGCCGCTTCTGACCTCCCGACAGATCAAACGGAGAATCCTTATAGTGTTTCTCTGAGATTCCTACCATTTTGAGAGCTTCTTCTGCCCGTCTCTGATATTCTTCTTTCTCCAATCCCTGATTCTTCGGACCAAAGCACACATCTGTCAGCACATCCACCTCGAAAAGCTGATGTTCCGGATACTGAAACACAAGCCCTACCTTCGTACGCAGCTGCTTCAGATTATATCCCTCTTCGTAAATATTCTCCCCTTGAAAACATACTTTTCCATTTGTTGCCTTTACTAAACCATTCAAGTGCTGTATCAAAGTAGACTTCCCGGATCCGGTATGCCCAATGATACCGACAAACTGTCCCTGCGGAATTGTCAGATTCACATCTTTCAGCGCCTGCTTTTCATAAGCTGTTCCCGGACTGTATACATAATTCACATGTTCTAACGTAATTGACATAGTATCTCCACCAACTCTTCTTTTCTCAAAACTCCTTCCGGTACCGGAAGACCTCTTTTTCTTAATTCATGGGCCAGCATCGTTACCTGCGGAACATCCAGCCGGTATTTCTTCAGAAGATCTATCTGAGAAAATATTTCCCGCGGCGTTCCCTGCATAACAACATGTCCCTGATCCATAACAATTACCTGATCTGCATCGATTACTTCTTCCATATAATGGGTAATCAAAATAACTGTAATATGCTCCTGCTTTCTCAGCTCCTGCACTGTTCGCAATACTTCTTTGCGCCCATTCGGATCAAGCATGGCTGTCGGTTCATCGAGCACAATACATTTTGGTTTCATTGCAACTACTCCGGCAATGGCTACTCTCTGCTTCTGTCCACCGGATAATTTATTCGGTGAATGATGTCGGTATTCAATCATACCAACGGCAGAAAGGCTTTTCTCTACGCGCTGCCAGATTTCTTCCGATGGAACTCCAAGGTTCTCCGGTCCAAACCCCACATCTTCTTCCACCACTGTTCCGATAATCTGGTTGTCCGGATTTTGAAACACCATTCCGGCTGTTTGTCTCACATTCCAGAGTTCCTCCGGATCAGACGTATTCTTACCATCTACCCACATCGTTCCTTCTGTCGGAATCAGGATCGCATTCATATGTTTTGCCAACGTGGATTTACCAGAACCATTATGCCCTAAGATTGCAACAAACTGCCCCGGGCAAACATCCAGATCTACTTCATCGATAGCCCGGTGGGTTCCAATGACATTGCCCTCTTCATCTCGTTTTTCATACTCATATACAAGTTTTTTTGTGCGAATCACCAGTCTCATCTCTCTCTTTCTTCACTGATTTTTTTATTCTAATCCTATCGCTTGTTTTTTACAAGAGCTATTTCCGGAAAACTTTCCTCTGTTCATAAGAGAAGCAGGCCTGTTAAGACCTGCTCATTTTTAAAATTGGACTGATTTTCTTATAGATCAGAAGTACGATAATCGAAACAAGAACACCCTTCAATAAATTAAATGGCACTACTGCAAACAGTACAAGTGTTGTAATATTTGTAATTGCCGGATTTACTGCAGTTCCCATCCCTATAATCGTCTCAAGTGAAAGTCCCATTAGCATTGTATAAGCCGGAAGCAGTACAAATGCATTGATCAGACTTCCGACAACAGTCATAACTACTGTGCCTGCGGTCATTCCAATGACCGCACCTTTTCGGGAATGGAGTCTCTGATAAATAAGTCCTGCCGGAACACAAAACGCACAGCCGATCAGGAAATTCGCTGCTTCACCAATTCCTACTGTTTGCGTTCCGCTGATTAAAATATTCAACAATACCTTCACAAGCTCAATCAATACGCCCGCCATTGGTCCCATTGTAAAGCATCCGATCAATACCGGAACTTCACTGAAATCAATCTCATAAAATGAAGGTGCAAATGGAAGCGGAATCTCAAACAGCATCAAAATGACTGCTGCTGCCCCCATCATGGCAATCTGGGTAATCGTACGTACCTTGCTTCTGCTCATTTTGGAAGCTGTCTCTGCCTGCTTTTGTCTGCGATTTACTTCCGGCTTTGTGTCCGTACTTGTTTTTGTCTCTGTACTCATAATATCTCTCCTTTTTGTTTACGGAAATACTTCCAAAGAAAGAATCGTGCCATGACACTTTCCGGCTTCTCACAAGCAGCCCCCTGTGAGCTTCGCTTCCTTCAGATTATGCCATTAAAAATCCCCGGATAGAATCTACCCGGGGCATACGTCTGCACTGCATGTTCTTCTCTCATCCAGACTTTACTGTCGGTTTTGGAATTACACCAAATCAGCCATTCAGGACTTTCCTGAACAGGTCGCGGACTATACCGCCGGTTGGGACTCGCACCCTACCCCGAAGAATTTCCTATTATTTGTTCATGCCTATTATACCGTTAACCCTCAAAAGAATCAAGTAATTTCGGCATGTTTTTATAATGTCTCTGCGCGCTCTTCAATATTCTTTTGAAAATTCATCACTTCATGATCATATTCGGTATCCATATAAACTGATCTGATCAAAAAGTCTGCTGTTGCTTTATTGATTGCCATAGGAATATCATACACCTGTGCAATCCTCATCAACGCCTTTACGTCCGGATCATGTGGCTGGGCTGTCAAAGGATCGGAAAAAAAGACAACAAAGTCTATCACACCTTCTACAATCTTCGCGCCGATCTGCTGATCTCCGCCCAGCGGGCCGCTATTATACCCTTTCACGATGAGACCGGTTTTGTCAGCGATCATTCGTGCCGTTGTTCCGGTACCGTAGAGTTTGTGTTCTTTCAAAATATCATAATGCTCCTGACACCATTCAATCAGTTTCGGTTTTTCATTATCATGGGCGATCAGCGCAATGTTCTTTCTCTGCCCAATCGTAAATGTCACATACTTATCGTTCATCCCGATGCCTTCCTCTCTCAGCCTCTTTCCAGCTGCTATGCCTGTTCCGGCTCCTCATATGTCTCGCCAAAGGTTTCTACCGTTACGGATTTCATCTTCTGTGGCTCTAACGGACGGTCACGGAAGTCTGTTGCAGTCTCAGCAATCTTGTTCACAACGTCCATTCCTTCTGTCACTTTTCCAAATGCCGCATAAGCTCCATCGAGATGCGGAGATTTCTCATGCATAATAAAGAACTGGCTTCCTGCTGAATCCGGATGCATTGCTCTTGCCATTGAGATCACGCCAGGATCATGGGATAGATTATTCTGGAATCCATTCTGTGCAAATTCTCCTTTAATATTATATCCAGGCCCGCCTGTACCTGTTCCCTGTGGGCATCCGCCCTGGATCATAAAGCCTCTGATCACCCGGTGGAAGATCAGTCCGTCATAAAATCCTTTATTTGCCAGTGAAATAAAGTTTCTTACTGTGTTCGGAGCAACCTCCGGATATAATTCTACTTTAATGCTTTCGCCATTTTCCATTGTAATTGTAACGATCGGATTTGTCATTTTTCTATATTCCTTTCTTTATGATTTCTCTTTATTTTTCCCGCAAATAAAATTGCAAAAAAATAATTGCAGAGACTTTTTCTGTCTCTGCAATATATTTTATCACGAAATGACGTCAAACGTCTACTCCTTCCTGCGAAACTCTTCCATCATAATTGGGAAGTATTCCTTACTGTATTCTGCTAGCGAGTAGCTCCCTTTACTCAGGCACCATTCCGATACAAGCGCCCGCTCGCACATCGCATAGTATTTGACAATCTCACTGACTGACTTGTTCTCCACAATCTCTCCCCGTTTTTGTCCTTCTTCTACAATCCGCCCGATTAAACGGTAATAGATTCGATTCTGATCTAAAAGGTTCTGTCCAGTCTTGGATACAAGCTGAGTTGAATAAAGCGATGCCAGTAAATCGGCGTTGACCATATTTTCCAGCGCCTCATGCATCTTTGCATCGAGATAAATAAGCTTGTCAAAATTATTCATATCATCCTCAATCTCCTGAGAGAGTTCCAGATATTTCTCATCAAGAATCTCAGACAGAGTTCCGAGAAATGCATCCTTGCTGTCAAAATGATAATAAAAGGAACCTTTCGATGTACCGGAACGCTTTATAATATCATCTATCGTTGTGTTGTCATATCCTTTTTCATGAAACAGCTCCCACGCCGCCTCAACAATCTTTGCTTTTACTCTTCCGGCCATCTTGTTCTCCTTTCTTATTTACAAACTCTACAGGTTTCTGGAAACATCAGCGCATGCTTTCATTGCTTCGATCAGCGCGCTTCTAAATCCTCTTTCTTCCAATACGCGAACAGCTTCGATTGTCGTTCCTGCCGGTGAACATACCATATCTTTTAATTCTCCCGGATGCTTGCCAAGTTCCAGAACCATCTTGGCACTTCCAAGAACTGCCTGTGCTGCGAATTTGTATGCCTGTGGTCTCGGCATTCCTTCACTCACTGCTGCATCTGCCATTGCCTCAATCATCATAAACACATAAGCCGGTGCGCTTCCGCTGACTGCCACAACTGCATCGATCAGACGTTCCGGAACAAATTCTGTCTTTCCAAAACAGTTTAAAATCTCATATGCATATTCCTGTTCTTCTTTTGTAACAGCCTCATTCACACACGCAGCTGTCATACCTTCCAGCACCATTGCAGGTGTGTTTGGCATTGTACGGACAAGCTTTACTTTCTTGCCAAATTTTTCTTCCAGCCATGCAAGTGTCTTGCCCGGAGCAATGGTAATCATCAGTTGATCTTCCCGCACCAGATCTTTTACCTCTGTAATTACCGCTTCATAAAACTGTGGTTTTACCGCAAGCACTACAACATCTGCTTTTTCTACCACTTCTTTGTTATTCTCTGTTGTGACAATGCCGTATGCCTCTTCCACTTTCTGTCTTCCGACAGGTGATAAATCTGAACCGATGATCTCTGAAGCTTTGATCATTCCATTTTTCACGATACCGCCCATAATCGCGCCGGCCATATTTCCACATCCAATAAATCCTAATTTCATTTTCTTTCCTCCTGACTGAAAGTTTTTGTACTATAGTACAAAATGTAGCACCCCGGAAAGCATTTGTCAATGCTTCTCAAAAGAGGATTTGAAGAATCCGGCCGTTTTTTTGCACGATTTATTTTTTCTTTTCATCCTGCCTTGCTTTTATAGTACAAGTTTGATACTCTTATCTTGTATCAATTATTATACTATAATGAGGTAACATATGCAGTACAAAGTTAAAATTATATCATCAAAACAAGAATTGCATACATGTTCCCGTTTCGAAGTCAGCCATGGACTGTGGGGAACGGATACATTTCCCCAGACATACGGATATCTTGGATTTGTTCCGGGCGAAGGATTTTATCTCTCAATGACCTGTATGGAGAAAGACCCTTATACCGCGTGTCACATTCAGCAGGGTTCTGTCTGCAAAGACAGCGCTATGGAATTCTTTCTTCAGTGCTTTGAAGCGAATGAGAATCCTGATGTTTATCTGAACATCGAATTTAATTCTGCGGGAATCATGCACGCCAAGTACGGCAGCAGCCGTTCAGGCCGCACACATCTTCCGTTGGAAGGCGAGGACGCGCTTGTCTGGGCAAGCCACAAAGAAGATGACAGCTGGAGTGAAGAGGTATTTCTTCCACTTTCACTTCTTGAGAAGCTTTATCCAGGAATCACATTTGAACAGGGAAGCCGTTTCCGGTGTAATTTTTATAAAATTTCCGAAACACCGGCTATTGAGCACTATGCTGCTTACTCCCCGCTTCCGGTTCCAAAACCTGATTTTCATTTACCGGAATTTTTTGCTGAAGCAATTCTGGTATAAAATATTTTTCAAGAAAGGGGCATTTTATTATGCGCATTATTGTAACAAAAGACTACGAAGACATGAGCAAAAAAGCTGCTGCGATCATCGCTGCACAAGTTGCCGAGAAACCGGACTGTGTTCTTGGACTTGCAACTGGTTCCACTCCGATCGGAACATATAAAAATCTGGTAGAATGGTATGAAAACGGAAGTCTTGACTTTTCTCAGGTAAGAACAGTCAACCTGGACGAATACAGGGGTCTTCCTCGCGACAATGACCAGAGCTACTATTACTTCATGCATGACAATTTATTCAACCATGTTAATATTGATGAAGCTAATACAAACGTACCAGATGGTACAAATCCAGACGCTGACGCTGAATGTGCACGCTATGAAGCACTGATCGCTTCTTATGGCGGACAGGATCTTCAGCTTCTTGGCCTTGGACATAACGGTCATATCGGATTTAATGAACCAGCTCAGGAATTCGATAAGACAACCCACTGTGTAGACCTTCAGGAAAGCACAATCGAAGCTAACAAGCGTTTCTTCGCTTCTGCAGATGATGTTCCGAAACAGGCATATACAATGGGAATCGGTACAATTATGAAAGCAAAGAAAATCCTCGTTGTTGCAAACGGTGAAGGCAAAGCCGATATCGTTGCAAAAGCATTTTTCGGACCAGTAACACCAGAAGTTCCGGCTTCCATCCTGCAGTTCCATCCAAATGTGACAATCGTTGTTGACGAGGCTGCCGCTTCTAAACTTCCAAGATAATTTATACACAATTTCAACGGGACGTAGGCCTTCTCAGGTGTACGTCCTATGTTTTATCAGCATAGGAGTTCATCTGAACACCAGATTTTCAGCAAAAGGAGAAGACAATCATGATTATTAAAAATGTAAAGGTATACGGAGAAGACAGAACATTCACCCCGGGAGAAGTAATTATCGAAGACGGTCTCTTTGCCGCTTCTGCTTCCAATGAGAATGAAATTATCGACGGCGAAGGCTGCTATGCCATTCCGGGACTCATTGACATTCATTTCCACGGATGTATGGGATACGATTCCTGTGACGGAACTCAGGAAGCTCTGGAAAAAATCGCAGAATACGAAGCTTCTGTCGGCGTAACAACTATCTGCCCTGCAACAATGACACTTCCGGTAGATACTCTGGAAGAAATTTTGAAAAATGCTGCTGACTATAAAAATGAATCCGGTGCAAAACTGGTTGGTCTAAATATGGAAGGGCCTTTCATCAGTCCGGAAAAGAAAGGTGCACAGGATGAACACTACATTGTATCCTGTGATGCTAATATCTACAGACAATTCCAAAATGCTGCTAACGGACTTGTAAAATTCGTTGGAATTGCTCCGGAACGTGATGTGGAAGGCGCTGTAAAATTCATTCAGGACGTAAAAGATGAAGTCACAGTATCTCTCGCACATACAAATGCAGATTACGATACCGCAAAAGCTGCCTATGATGCAGGTGCAAGACATGCTGTACATCTCTACAATGCAATGCCTGCATTTTCCCACCGCGCACCTGGCGTAATCGGCGCTGCCCATGACTGCAAAGAATGTATGGTAGAACTGATCTGTGACGGTGTGCACATTCATCCTTCTGTTGTCCGCGCTACATTCGATATGTTCGGTGCTGACCGCATCTGCATGATCAGCGATAGTATGAGAGCAACAGGAATGCCTGACGGCCGCTATACTCTTGGCGGATTAGATGTAGACGTTGTCGGAAACCGTGCAACACTTGCTTCTAATGGCGCTCTTGCCGGTTCCGCAACAAACCTTGCTGACTGTATGCGTGTCGCTGTGAAAGATATGCATATCCCACTGGAAGATGTAGTTGGCTGTGTAACAATCAATCCTGCCAAAGCACTGAAATTAGATGACCGCTATGGAAGCATTGCTCCTGGCAAGATTGGTAACCTTGTTCTTCTTGACAAAGATCTCAATTTAAAGAAAGTTATTATCAACGGTTAATACGCCGTTTCAACATTCCGATTGCTTCGTGAAGTGACCGGAATACATAATCTGCAAGCTGACGCACCGATTCCTCTGGCTCTACAAGATCCGGAACCATACAGGTGCAAAGTCCTGCCGCATGAGCAGAACAGACTCCTGCCGGTGCGTCTTCAAATGCAGTACACTGCTTTGGCAAAAGACCAATCTGTTCACAGGCACGCACATACACCTCCGGATCCGGTTTGCTGTGCGTCACCATGTCTCCAAATACAAATCCATCAAAATATTCATAAAGTCCCGCATCTTTTAAAAGCTGTTCTGCATAAGCGCGTCTCGAAGATGTTGCAAGAGCAATTTTAAATCCGTTTTGCTTTCCATATTTCAGTAATTCTCTCACTCCCGGTTTGATTTCTACACCTTCGCTCTCCGCAATTTCGTAAAATCTTCTTCTTGTCTGTTCAGAAAATGCTTCTGCTGGGAAATCCTCGCTAATATTCTCCCGAAAATATGCTTCCCGCCGTTCTCTATTAAATCCAATCGTATGGAAAATATGTTCTCCCATATCCGGAATTCCCAGATTCTCTCCAACATCATCCCATGATTGTTTCACAATCCGTTCTGTATCAAAAATCAAACCATCCATATCAAATACAAGTCCTTGCTCCATTTTTCCTTCTCCTATAAATAATTATGATTAAAATAACTGTGACCAAAAAGACGGAAGCCTCTGCTTCCGCCTCTTCTATGTTCTAATCTTTCTGCTCTGCTTCAAAATCAATTCCTCTTCCGATACAGTCATTCAAATATGTTACCGCGTCCTCCAGTTTCTCCAGGACTGCCTGGCGCTCTTCCCACTCATCGCCCCGCAAATCTCTTGCCACAAGACAATTCTTTACATGCTTTGATTCTCTGATCAACTTCTCATTCATATAATCGCCTCCTGTCAAAACTTGGATTGCTTTTTTATATTTTAGCAGATTTTATTCCGTTTTTCATTGTAAGCTGTCAGATAATTTATGCAAATCTTCAAAGAATTCCATTTAATTTTGTCATTGCGCGCGGAATAGAATCTTTCGCATTTTTCCACGGTTCATCTTTAAAGCGATAATCAAATTTATCGATAAACCAACTCACATCATCTTTTACCCGCTTCATATTCTCAAGATACAGTATATTTAGATCTTTCATAAACTGCTGAAGCAGCTCTCCTCCAAGTTGTGCCGGAGCCATTTCTGCCAACATCCGATAATGTTCTGTACAGAAACCTTTCGATTTCCGGAACAACCCCCGAAATGCCTCCTCCTTCTTATAGAGATAAAAAATAGTCACAAGATAACGCTCAAACATCGCATTAATCTTATCGCACACAAAACATGAGTGATCCAAAAACTCAAGATAAGATGTCAGCTCGGACGGTTCTGCCTTCTTCTTAAAAAAAGATGCCTGCTTTACCGGCGCTTCCTGGCGTTTCTCAATCTCACCAATGATGTGTTCCATATGAGTTTTGATCATCCATGCCAGTCCAAGCCGGTCTTCTCCTTCATAAAGCATTTTCATATGCCGCTCACAAAAGCCAACCCGATTACTTTCCATCCGCCTTTCTTCCACCATATAACCCGACATGGTAAAGCGGAGTGCATCCTGTTCAATTGACCGGTACATAGAGCAGACCGGACATTCGCACTCTTCCTGAAATGCATCGTGTACCGGTATCGTATATAATTTTTCTTTCATAGCTATCGTTTTCCCTTTATTTATTTCTTCTCTGCTGACGTTTCTCTGTAATCATTTCTGTCAGACGGATTCCCGCTTCATAACTTCTTCGCAGAAATTCATCCTGGTTGTCATAGCCATTTAATTCCATCACAATTGGAAGGTCATATGAAGACGCTGCAAGCACTTCTGCTGTTTCCTCCCAGTCAACGGTTCCTTCTCCCGGAATCCAATGCAGATCACAGCTTCCCGCCATATCTTCATGATCCCTAAGATCAATTCGGGGACCTCCCAGATTATCATTCAAATGAACGCTGAAAATCCTGTCCTGATAGCGTCTTCCAAATTCTGCCTGCCGCTCGTTTAAAATGATATGAGTATGTCCCGTATCCCAGCAAATGCCAAGATAATCTTTGTCATACCGCTCAAATAACCTGTCAAACTCCTCATACTGCAGTTCTGCCGGCGCTTCCAGCATCGTTTCCAGACAGATTCGTATCCTCCGCTCTCTTGCATATGGTTCTAATTCATCCAAGGACTGAAACGCCTGCCGGTAAAATATTTCTTCACTTCCAGGTTCCTCCTGAAAAGTCATATAAGGGACATACATATGAAGTACAATTTCTGTCGCCCCAAGCACCTGCGCCAGATCCAGACGATTCTTAATCAGTTCTACGCCCGCTCTTCTGCTGTATTCATTGGCAGATGTAAAATCCTTTCGACTCTCTGTATCTTTACGAATCGCAGTGCGGATGCGGCTTCCCTTTGATGCATGAAGGGATTTTGCCTTCAGTGCGTATTCATCAAACCAACTCTTAATCAATTCCATCTCTGCACGGGAATAGTAATAATCGCCATCCCACTCATGACACCAATGTACATGTGTAAATCCTGCTTTTGCAATCTTCTCCAATGTCGTCTTCGCATCACAAAGTCTTGTACCTTGTCCTCCAAAATCAGAGGCAAATCCTATTTCTGTCACAGCGTTTTCCTCCCGTCTTGATTCCCAATATTTCTATGCCGATTCAAAATTATCTTACTACCCGATATTCCACAAGTTTCCAGTCCAATACGTTCCGTTCCAGCATTATCTGTACACGCTCTTTCTTTGGCACCAGCGTTTTCCCATTGCTCTTCAACTGATAAACTGTCAGTTCTGCCGGAAGATATTCTATCTGCCCTTCTTTCTGATACTCTGAAAATCGTATCTCACCAATCGAATAATCCACTACTTTCTCACAGTCTTTCAGAACTTTTTTGACATCTACAACATGAAATGTCTGAACCTCTTTCTCGTCTTTTGCATATTGTATCATTCCAATCTGAACAAAAAGTTCTCCGAGAACTTCTTCATATTCCACCGGAATACTCAGCTCTTGAAAACGTTTTCTCATCTTTTCTGCCAGAGTTTTCTCCGACTTTGCCCGCTTCTCATGAAGCTTTTTCACTCTTAATAAGAGCAGATAGGTAATAGCTCCCACCGGAACTGACACAAGCAGAAGAGAAATGATAAAATATTTTATTCGAACCGGAAGCGATCCGCTCACCCCAAATAGTGACACAAAAACAATTGCTGCCGCAATCACTGCCACTTCTGATGCAATTCTCGCATAACGATTCGGCATCCCGTCAAAATTATCAAGACGGCAGTAAGTATTTACACTCCCATCTTTCACAATGTAACTGCTTCTTACCTGTTCTGTTCTTTTATACAATGTATGTCCAAATCGGACGATTCTCTTTTCTACTTTCTCATTTCCCGTGAAAATAGACATATCCTCCGCTTTTTCTTCCCGAAAGTCATTTCCCGTAACCTGTTCTATTACATCCATCTCCTCTTTTCCAAGACGACGATCTCGCATCATATAGAGGTGATTCAGACGATGTTCCGCTTCTTGGATATCATCCCCATTCTTCCAGAAATTTTCGTATTCTTTTTGAAATTTTTGTATCATAATATGTTATTCCTCAACTTTTTGAAATCTTTCAAGCAATTCCGGAATCTGCTCTCGCTTCAGCACAAGATTTACACCAAATGGATTCAGTGTATAACCTATGCTGTCTTTTGAAAGATATTTATCCAAATCTTCAAATTTCACCTTGCGAATTTGAAGTTTTTTCCCTTTTAAAAACCGTTGAAGCTCTGGTCCGTCTGTAAAAATCGGCTGAAGCATCTGGTCGCTTCCATCTTTCAAATATGGAAAACGAATTGTCTTCTTCTCCGGATCTCCCTCTTCTTCTACAACATCAATTGGGAAAAGATAGGATGAGCGCACAAGATTCACACACATTTCTTCCTCAAGTTCTGCCAGCTTTTCCAAATTTCTATCCTGAATCGGTCTTCGCAGTTCCTGCACAAAATATATTGTAGATAAATGCAGCTGTGGATTTAACAGCGGACGCTTTTCTTCCGGAACTTTGGAGTAATCCACTACATTTACGATTTCGCTAATTTCAGCTTCACTGCACGCTTCTCCTTCGTGCAGAACAATCGAATTCACCCCGATCGTCAGCAGACTGATAAGAAACTGCAGCCGATGCGGAACTGCAATTTCAGCCATATTAAAACTGTATTTTTCTTCTTCATATGGCTTTGTGAACTCTGCAAGAGTTCCTGTCTCTGTAAACATATGCACCTGATCATTAAAACTTTCCGGATCACAGATTACAAACGGCAAATGTGTTGCCTGACAAAACGGCACATATAAATGCTGCTTCTCCTGCATTTTCTTAATAAATTCTTTTTTTTCCTGTACTGTCATATTTTCTTCCTCTTTCTATAATAAATTTATTATTCTGCATAGAGAATTTTACACAAGCATCTCCCACAGATCCGCCAGCGAGCACACCCTCTTACCGCTTCGCTCCATACATTCCTTCGCATGGAACATGGAACTTAAAACAGATTCTTCAATCACTTCTGCAGATGCGCGGAACAATGTATCCATCTGATCATCATGAAGCATCTGCACTGGAAGAACGCCCTCACTACATGTATGGGGAATCCTATTCGCTGTCGTAAATGCAAGCGCAATATCGCCGCTTCCATTCATCATATAAGAACCTTCTCTCCCAAGTCCTATCGCACACCGACGGCAGATTCGCTTTAACTGCCGTTCATTCAGAGGCGCATCTGTAGCAAGAATCATGATAATTGAACCTTTATCCCGTTCCTCGAAATTATTCTTCTGCTCTTCTTGTGATACTTCTTTCAGACCTTCCTTTGATATCTCTTCACTGATTCTTCTTCCCGCCACAAGAAGATCCTGATACAGACCATGGTTACTTAAAACAAGCGCACCAAGAGTATATTCCTGTCCTCCAATCTCAAATGTACGAGAGGCAGAACCAATTCCTCCTTTTAGCTGATGGCATACCATCCCGCGCCCGGCACCAACGTCTCCCTCGGAAAAATCCTCTGCCGCCCGCGCAATCGCTTCTCTAGCATGCGCTTCCGTTACTGCTCTTTTGCGGATATCATTAATTCGTCCATCATTACACTCACATACCACCGGATTCACCGTGCCTGTTGTACGTCCAATTTCTGTATTCTCATCCAACATATAGTCAATCAGACCATTAGCTGCAGCACCCACACCAAATGTGTTTGTCAACAAAATCGGCGTCTCAAGAAACCCCATTTCGTCCACTTCCACAAGCCCAATTGTTTTTCCAAAGCCATTCAGCACCTGGCTGGCCGCCATTACTTTATCCTGAAACAGATTTCCCGGATGTGGCAGAACTGCTGTTACACCAGTGTGTGTATTTCCATTGTCAATCGTTACATGACCAACTCTCACACCTTCTACATCCGTGATTAAGTTTCTCCTTCCCGGTTTCATTTCTCCAATTTTAATTTCCCATTGTTTGCTAAGTCCCATGATGCTTTATCCTTCCAAATTTCTTAATTTTAAACGCCTTTATGCCCATGCATAAATAGGCTCTTTCTCACTCCAGACAGCAATTGCCTCTTCTACCTTCGCCAACATTTTTTCCTTATCTTTCGGCAAAATACCTCTGACACGCACTTCCACAAAATCGTGGAATCCATCATAACTAAGTTGGTCTATCTCTAATAGTTTCAGAAGCCTTCGCTCTTCTTTTAGATTCTCCACCTCATCTGCCGGAACAAAATTCCCCGCCTGAATTTCCTTATAAAGCGGCGCCTTGTCGTGTAAAAAGAGTGAAAAATTTATTACTTTTCCCGGTTTTGTTCTATTAAAAAACTCTGCTGTCTTCTCCGCATTCTCCAGTCCCCGTTCTGCTCCGGCAATTCCTGTCATCATATGTGCGTTATAAATCAGCCCAGCTGTTTTAACCCTTTCAATCTCCCGGTAAGCTTCCGCAAGCGTATGATCCTTCTTCATAAAGCGAAGCACATCATCACAACCGCTTTCTATTCCGAGATAAAGATTGCGAACCCCTTCTTCAAACAGACGCTTCAGCTCTGTATCGCTCTTTTCACGAAGATTCGTTACTGTCGCATCCATATTGATCTCCGTACATGCCGGGAAATGTATATGAATCAGTTCCAGAATCCTCAGCAAACGTTCCATCGACATCCCAAATGCGTTGCCATCTCCGAGAAAAATCTGTTTCGGATTGCCTCCTGCTTCCTTTACCCGCAGGATTTCCGTTTCGATCTGTTCCATCGGAATCTCCCGATACTTCAAATGTTTAAACAGGGTACAAAATGTACACAAATTATAAGAACAGCCCACCGCAACCGGAAGCATATAGGAAGAACGTTCCATTGGCGGTCTGCATATTTGACCTTCATACTGCATATAGACACCTCCCTGATTCTGAACAAAATTTTCTCTTTTCAGTATATCATACCTGCGGAAATTGTCTATTATTTAGAAAATTTTCTAAATAGCTGTTGCATTTTCCATTTTACTGTTATATATTATATTTAGAAATATTTCTAAATAGTTTTATTTATGTTCGAAACGAGGTGAGAATTTGTCATTTGCCGATACTTTCAAAGCACTTTCCGATCCTGTCCGGCGTGAGATCCTTCTCATGCTAAAAGACGGAAAAAAACTTCCGGCCGGAGAGATTGCCGAACAATTTGATATGACACACGCAACAATCTCCTATCATTTATCACAATTAAAAAAAGCCGGATTAGTAACTGAAACCAAATATAAAAATTATGTCTATTATGAAATCAACGTCTCTGTATTCGAAGAGATTATGCTATGGTTTTCACAATTTAAGGAGGACTCATAATGAAAACAAAGAAAACCTTACTGATTATTACAACACTTGTATGTCTGCTGCCAATGCTCATTGCCGCATTCGTCTATCAGGACCTTCCGGCGCAGATCGCTACTCACTGGGGTGCAGATGGAACACCTAACGGCTACTCATCCAAAGCTTTTGCCTGCTTCGGATTACCGGCAATCATGGCTGGACTGAATATTTTCGTTAATATTCTTTTGGATAATGATCCAAAACGCAAAAATGTCAACAACCGTATTTTAATGGTTTCCAAATGGTGTATCCCGGTTGTTTCACTTGTTGCATCTACTCTGACGCTTGCTTTTGCACTTGGCTACAAAGTTTCCATTAGCCGGATCACACCTGCAATGGTCGGTGTGCTGCTGATTGCGCTTGGCAACTACCTTCCAAAATGCAAACAAAATTACACCGTGGGAATTAAACTTCCCTGGACACTCAACAGCGAAGAAAACTGGAATCGCACCCACCACTTGTCCGGATACTTGTTTATTCTGGCCGGAATTGTTATGACAATCACTGCATTTATTCCAAATGCCGCTTTTCTTACATTGCCATTTATCCTCATAGCGGCCATCATACCAATGATCTATTCCTTTGTATTGTTTAAAAAAGGGATTTAAACTGAAAAATGGCAGGAAATCCTAAATTCCCTGCCATTTTTCTATCCACTGTTCTTTTGTCATCAAATTTGTATGGCCAATCCTTGTCTCATTCATCAAAGGAACCGGCACATCATTACACGTATGATGGTAAACAAATCCCAGTTTTTCCTGCACCCGCTTTGATTTATAATTGCCATCATAATATCCACACCAGATTGCAGACATATTAAGAGTTTCAAAACCGTATCGTATCAGTTCCTTTGCCGCTTCAGGCATATATCCTCTTCCCCAAAATGGTTTCCCAAGCCAATATCCCAGCTCACATTCATCATCTCGATCTGTCATATCGGTATGTCCGTTTAATTTCAGTTCGATAGCTCCTATCGCGATGTTATTAGATTTTTCACAAATTGCATAACATTCTGCACTATTAAGAACATTTTGAATAACCCTCAGGCTTTCTTCTGTATTTTTATGGGGAGGCCATCCAGCAACCGGTCCTACCTCAGGATCCTTTGCGTATTCATATAGACTTTGTGCATCAGACACGTCCCAGGGACGTAATATCAGCCTTTCTGTATATAGTATCATATCACACACCTCCAAATTCATCTATTGTTGTCTGCTTCTTGCTTTCCCAACTTTTTTCTTTAAAATCAGCAATCCAAACACCAGGAAAACTGGGAAAATTGTAGCTGTAAGTAATCCTGTTTTCAGATTACCGCCTGCCATTTCAGAAAGACTTCCTACCATAGCAGGACTTACCATAGCGCCCAAATCTCCTGCTAAAGCCAGAAATGCGAACATTGCAGTACCGCCTCTTGGACACTTCTGCGAGGATATGCTGATAGATCCCGGCCACATAATACCAACTGCCAAACCACAAAAAGCACAGCCGGCAAGTCCGAGAATCGGCGACGTGGAAAGGGACGCCACCAAATAACATCCGGCACACATAATTCCACAGCCTAGCATCACCTTGATCAGATCAAGTTTTTCACTGAACTTTCCGTACAGCATACGGGATATCCCCATAAACATTGCAAACAAACACGGTCCTGCTAAATCACCGACTGTTTTAGATACACCGATAGCAGATTCGGTAAATGCAGACGCCCATTGCGCCATAGTTGCTTCTGATGCCCCCGAACAAACCATAAGTATTATCATCAACCAGAAAACCGGTGTTTTCAGCAGTTTGCGAATGCCCATACTCTTGCCGTCTTCAATCAATCGTTCGATCGGGCAGCGAATAAAGTTAAATGTGTTATAGAGCGGCACCAATGCCCAGATAAAAGTAAGTGTTTTCCAGTTTTCTACGCCAAATACAACAAAGAAGAGCGTAGAACCCAAAATAACTCCCATCGCTCCCCAGCAATAGAAGGAATGTAATAGACTCATCATTCCATCTTTATTCTCAAAAGGACAAGCTTCAACGATAGGACTTACCAAAACCTCAATAAGACCACTTCCTATAGCATAAAGCACTACTGAAATCAAAATTCCCATAAACGGTAAAGGAAGCATTTCCGGTAAAATTGCCATAAACACAAGACCTACTGATGACAATACCTGAGATGCAACCACGCACATACGGTAGCCTACTTTGTCGGCAAATTTAGTAGCCGCAAGATCAACGAGCAATTGCGTCAAATAAAAGACCAACGGAATCATGGCAATCTTTTCAAGAGTGATTCCGTAAGTGTTTTTGAATGTTAAAAATAATAGCGGCGCAAAGTTTGCAGATATAGCTTGTGTCACAAAACCAAGATAACAGGCTATAAGTGTTTTTTTGTAATTCTTTTCTTTTGTCATGATGATTCCCTTCATTTTTAAGCAATAATTTCTTAATTCTAATCATAACATCATGACACTTGTTAAAAAAGTCACAAAAGAACCAATATTAAGCACTATTTACCCATATCACTCTTTTGACTTGGAGCATATCCATATCTTTTTTTAAATTGACGGCTAAAATAATTTACCGAGTTAAAACCACAGGCATAGCTGATCTGTTGAAGTGTTTGTGTTTGTTCACGCAATAACTGACGAGCTATTTGAAGTCTATATTGAATCAGCATAGCCACCGGAGAACACCCCATATATGTCTGAAAACATCGCCCGGCTTCGCTGCGGCTAATATCTGCAGCTTTGGCAATGTCCTCAAGCGTTACCGGTTCAGCATAATTTTCATAGATATACGTCAGCATCTTTTGAAGACGAATTTGATTATTGATCTGTATCCGTGTTGCCTTCGCCTTCGAAAGTTCTGTGAAATTACTGGATATAAATTCAAATATACCGCTAATATTGCGCTGTACAGCCAATTCATAGCATGGGGCTTTCTCATTCATTTTCCTGTAAGTGTCTTTGATTAAACAGTTAATCTCGCTGTGGGAACGGTCGTGATGCCGAAATACAACAAACGGCAACGAATCGCATTGAATAATCGGACGTATGTATTTTTGATAAATAGTACTTGCTTCCGTAGCCAGAAGTGTTCCTGAAAATACGATATTTGGCATCGGATCTGCTACAGTACCGGCTAACTGTCTTATCCCATGCAGCATATTTCCGTTAACAAATATACTATCGCCCGCTTCCAGTGTGATATGATATTCCCCAACTTGATAGTCCAATGTTCCGTATTCTGCCGTTGCAATCTCAAAATCAGGATGCCAATGTAAAGGTCCCGCCCAATCAGGTAAAGTAACAAGCTCATCATGAAAATAGGTAATCGGAAATTCTATAGCATTGTGCGGTATGTATTCTCTTAATTGATGATCAAGAATTATCGGCATATCTTTGACGCTCCCTTATAATTATTTACTCTCCAGGCATCCCGCTACATTTTATTATGTACAAATTGCGGGATTTTAGGCAGGATTGTTCCCACGCATTGCAGGAACTTTAAGTATTCTTAATTTAGATAGTATTCGCTCTGTACTCACGCCACATA
>JAGZJD010000031.1 GCA_018365895.1 Lachnospiraceae bacterium
TCGCTTTCCCATCTACCATACCGATTGCTCCTTCATGACAAGCCGCTGCACAAGCTCCGCACCCATTACATTTATCTTCATCAATCTCAATAATTCTTCGAATCATATTTTTTTCCTCCTTGCATTTGTAACCTGAGTATAATATAATCAAGCCAATAATTCAGTGGTTATAACCACGGAAATGAGGATTTTATGAAAAAAATTGAATCAGTTTTATTTCAGGGCATTACGGAAAATGAGTGGATGCACATGCTGGATCTTGGCTGCATGCGCACACAGCACTTTGCAAAAAATACTATTATCTTTCACACCGGAGAACATATCCATGAAATCGGCATCGTCTTAAGCGGAAGTGTCAATATTGAAAATATTGATCTGTGGGGCAACAAAAGTATTTTAAGCAATATTTCGGCAGGACAGGTATTCGCCGAATCCTACGCGCTCTGTCAGGAACCGATGATGGTTGACGCAGTCACTGCCGAAGCTGCTGATATTCTCTTTCTAAATATGGCGCCTCTGAAACAGGTTCAAGATAAAGAGGGCTGGAGTGCTAAAATCATGCAGAATATTCTCTATATTTCTGTGCAAAAAAATCTAATACTTTCCAGACGTATTTTCTGCACTACTCCTAAAACCGTTCGCAGCCGTCTCTTTATCTATCTTTCTACAGAAGCGGCAATAGCCAAAAGTACAACATTTCAAATTCCGTTTGACCGTCAGGGACTTGCCGACTATCTCAATCTGGATCGCAGCGCCCTATCGAAAGAGCTTGGAAAGATGCGTGACGAGGGGATATTGGAATTCCATAAAAACAAATTCGTACTTCATACAATACCAGAGAAGATATAGGCCATTTCATAACGTATTTATTTCTCCCCCTGACCATAGTAAGCATTCGCCCCATGTTTTCTATAGTAATGTTTATCCTGAAGTTCTTGCGGAGCCGGCGTGTTTTGTGAATTCAACATCTCACATCTAGCCGCCATTTTTGCTACCTCTTCCAGCACCACTGCATTGTGGACAGCTTCGTTTGCACTTTTCCCCCAAGTAAATGGTCCATGATTCTTGCAAAGTACCGCTGGGGTCGCCACATAATCAATCTTCATTCGCTCAAACTCATCTGCGATTAAAACTCCTGTATTTTTCTCATAAGCCTCTGCAATCTCTTCTTCTGTCAAATTTCTCACACACGGAACTTCACCATATAGATAATCAGCGTGAGTTGTTCCGTAACATGGAATACCGCGCCCTGCCTGTGCCCAGCTCGTTGCCCATGAAGAATGTGTATGAACGATTCCGCCAATATCAGGAAATCGATTATACAGTACAACATGTGTTGCCGTGTCCGAAGAAGGGTTGTATCTTCCTTCTACTCTATTTCCATCTAAATCAACGACCACCATATCTTCCGGTGTCAGCAAATCATACTCTACTCCACTCGGTTTAATGACAAACAGCCCTTTTTCTCTATCAATTCCACTGACATTGCCCCAGGTAAATGTTACTAATCCGTATTTCGGAAGCAGCATATTTGCCTCATATACTTCTTTTTTCAATTGTTCTAACATCATGCCTTCCTCCTCATACTAAATTTTTTAATGCAGACTGCTCAATAGCAATTCCATTTTTATATCTTTCAATGAAACGCTCAAATCCTTCCACATCTTTTGCGTCCGGTTCCATGCTGACTCCTGCATTTCCTGAAAATACTTTTTTGCTAAGATAATCCCCAAGACTTTCTTGTTCTTCCTTCTGAATCATATAAGCAGCAAGCAATGCCATTCCCCATGGACCTCCTTCTCCCGCAGTCTCCATGACCGATACTGGAGCATTGATAGCCGCCGCAAGAATTTTCTGTCCTACTCCTTTGGTCTTAAAAAATCCTCCATGTCCTAAAATTGTATCTATTTCAACATGTTCCTCTTTCATCATAATATCCATACCAATTTTTAATGCACTAAGTGATGTAAATAAATGTACTCTCATAAAGTTTGACAAATTAAAATTACTCTTTGGCGAACGCACAAATAACGGTCTTCCCTCTGCCACTCCAGTGATATTTTCCCCTGAAAGATATCCGTAGGAGAGCAGACCGCCACAATCGTCATCTCCTTCCAAGGCTTTCCGATACAATGTCCCAAACAGACTGTCCATATCTACTTTTATGCCAAAACTTTCTGCAAATTCTCGAAAGAGTCCCACCCATGCATTCAAGTCTGATGTACAGTTATTTGCATGAACCATTCCGACAAGACTGCCATCCGGTGTTGTCACAAGATCGATCTCCGGATATACCCTTTCCAGCTCTTTTTCTAATACAACCATTCCAAAAACAGATGTTCCCGCAGATACATTTCCTGTTCTTTTTCGCACACTGTTTGTCGCTACCATTCCGGTTCCGGCATCACCCTCTGGTGGACAAAGCAAAATATCTGATTCCAAATTTCCGCTTATATCCAGAAGCCTCGCACCTTCCTGTGTCAACATCCCAGCTCGTTCTCCAGCCTGTAACACTTTTGGCAAAATCTCTTCTATTTTCCAGGAAAATCCTTCTCCTTCCATAAGTGTATCAAACTTCTGAATCATTCCCTCATCATAATTTTTCGTATTTGGATCAATTGGAAACATTCCTGATGCATCTCCTACGCCAAGTACTTTCTGCCCGGTTAATTTCCAGTGAATATATCCTGAAAGTGTTGTAAAAAATGCCACTTTTTTCACATGTTCTTCTTTATTTAAAATTGCCTGATACAAGTGTGCAATGCTCCATCTTTGCGGAATATTATATTGAAATAATTCTGTCAACGCTTCTGCCGCCTGCTCTGTGATTCCATTTCTCCATGTTCTAAACGGCACAAGCAGATTTCCTTCCTGATCAAATGCCATATAACCGTGCATCATTGCACTAAAACCAATCGCCCCAAGCTGTTTAATCGTTACATTGTATTTTTCTTTGACATCCGCTGCCATTTTTGCATAACTTTCGCGAAGCCCCGTCCAGATATCCTCCAAAGTATAAGTCCAAATTCCATTATCTAAACGATTCTCCCACGAGTAATCCCCAGATGCGATTGGCACATGTTTCTCATCAATCAAAACTGCTTTAATTCTCGTCGAACCAAATTCTATTCCAAGCACTGCCTTTCCACTTTCAATTGTCTCTTTTACATTGCCCATCTATTTTCCCTCCAAACAAATATCATTTCCGGTACACAGCACTATTCCACAACAATTCATTTTTAAACTGGCGAATCCTTGTATCCTGATCAATATAGACCGCCTCAATTCCCATTGCTGCTGCCCAATCTCCCATCTGTTCCGCTGTCAAATCATAAGAAAATGCAGTATGATGTGCACCTCCAGCCAAAATCCATGCCTCTGTTCCTGTCTGCAGATTTGGACGCGGTGTCCAAAATGCAGTTGCGACCGGAAGTTTCGGCATTGGCTTTTCTACTTTTTTACA
Source organism: Lachnospiraceae bacterium (assembly GCA_018365895.1). The sequence continues at coordinate 3,464 of JAGZJD010000031.1, forward strand.
GTCCACATCATTGATAATCAAGCGGAAACGGTCACCAAGATCAATCAATGATGTTGCAATTGCCGGACCTGTCTTTGCGGTAAACACAAGTCTTGCAGGGTCTTCTCTGTCTCCCATAGAAAGAGGCTGCTCTTTTATACAAATCTTTCCATCTGCAATTGTTGGACAAACTTCAAGCATATGTGACTGTAAAATTCCTTCTTTCCCATGTACTAAATTGTAAGTATAATCTTCCATAAAAGAAGTTCCTTTTGTTTCTTTCATTCCTTCTGTCATAATCTTCATAACACGTACCATTGCCGCTGTCTTCCAATCCCCTTCTGCGCCAAAGCCGTAGCCTTTTTCCATTAAACGCTGAATTGCAAGTCCCGGAAGTTGTTTCAATCCGCCCAAATCTCCGAAATGAGTCACAATAGCATGGTAATTCTTTTCTTCTAAAAAACGCTCAAATCCAATCTCAATTCCTGCCTGTACTTTCACATGCTCGCGAAATTCCTTTTCATCACGTCCTTCCAAAATAATCTCGTATTTATTATAATACTCTTCTACAAGTGTATCAATATCTCCTTTTGAAATACTGTCAACCATCTCTGTGATTTCGTTTACTGGATAAGCATCTATTTCCCAGCCAAATTTTATCTGTGCTTCAACCTTATCTCCTTCTGTTACTGCAACATTTCGCATGTTGTCTGCAATACGCATCACACGGATATGACTACTTTCAATGACACCTACTGCTGTTCTCATCCATGAACCAATTCTCTTTTGCACATTTTCATCGGCCCAATATCCCATTACGACTTTTCGTTCCATTCCAAGGCGACTGAAGATATGTCCATACTCTCTGTCTCCATGCGCCGATTGATTTTCATTCATGAAATCCATGTCAATGCTATCATACGGAATCTCCTGATTAAACTGTGTATGCAGATGAAGCAATGGTTTTCTATATTCCTGAAGTCCTAAAATCCATGATTTTGCAGGTGAAAATGTGTGCATCCATGTAATGACCCCTGCGCAATTTTCATCCATATTTGCGTCATTAAATGTCTTCCGAATCAGTTCATTTGTGATTAATGTCGGTTTCCACACCACCTCATATGGAAGATTTCCCGATTGATTTAAATTATCTACGATAATGCGTGAATGCTCTGCTATATGTTCCAGACATTCCTCTCCATACAGATCCTGTGACCCTGTGCAAAACCAAAATTGATATTTCTTCGTTTTTAGCATTATGTTTCCCTCCTAATATTTCGCAATTTTTTGATCTGCCTATGTACAACAAGGGCTCCTCTGGCGGAAACCCTCGGAGTATACTATTTATTTTTTCTTACGTGCCATTACAATACTCTGGATCACAAGGAACAGGCAAAGCATTGCTGCAACGGTAATTCCTGTCCACCATGCCTCATCAAGACCAGCTGATGATACAATATTTTGAATTGTGCTAAGTGAAATCACACCAAAGAATGTACCTATAATATTTCCTACACCACCTGTCAGCATCGTTCCACCAATGATGGATGATGCAATTGCATTCATCTCCATACCAGTTGCATGGGACGGTGAACCTGAACCAACATACAAAAAGTATACGAAGCCACCGATTCCTGCAAGGGCACTGCAAAGCAGATGTGAAAGGAATTTTGTTCTCTTTACATTAATTCCAAGCATCAACGCACTTTGTTTATTTCCACCAACTGCATAAAATGAACGGCCAAGTTTTGTCCATCTTAAAACACAGAACATTACTACTACAACAAGAATTGCAACGATTACACCAATCTCTACATAGGCATCTACGTATTTACCCAAACGATTCACAGAGCCAAAGCCCGGTACAATAATACGTGTATTTTTCAATGCTACAAATGATTCATTCTGCACATTAAATGGATCGTTATTGATGATTGTTGTCATACCTCTTGCGAAAAACATTCCTGCCAATGTAACAATAAACGGCTGGATATCAAGATACGCAACAAGGATTCCCTGTACAATTCCGAATGCAAGACCAATCGCAATTGCAATCGCCATCGCTCCAATGACATTTCCATCATGGTAATCCAGGTAAACCGCACAGCTCATACTTACAAGCGCTGTCACACCACCCACAGAGATGTCAATTCCCCCGGTAATCATAACAATACTCATACCTACTGAAAGAATCACCAAAGCTGCATTTGCATTTAAAATATTAAAAAAAGTCTGTGGTTTTAAAAAGCCGCCTCCCTGAAAAAGAATTGCTCCGATATACATCAGGAAAAATACAACAACCGTAATTGAAAGCAGCATGTTTGTGTCGGTCATATTTCCTAATTTCCATTTACCTGCTGGTTTTGCTGCCATAGGTTTGCTCTTAACTGCTGCCATATTAACCGACCTCCTTTACTTCTGGTTTTGTTTTTATTTTTTTTCCGAGTACTTTGAACCATTCTCTTACTGTCGGTGCACTGCACACAACAAGTACGATAACAACAACTGCTTTATATGCCGGGAGAGCATCTGCCTGCACATTGAATTTATGATATATATTCCTTATCATAGTTATATTATAACATGTAACGGAGAGAAAGATGGTTATCGTTAGCCATCTTCTTTCTCTTTTTGGGAGAAAAAGTTCAGAGGCAGATGCGGCTCTTATGAGTCACACCTGCCCCTGTTTGGAACTATCTATTTCCCGATAGTCCCCTTCCTTCTTTCCATATTCTAATTGCTTCTAAACTCTTTCTTTAATGCTTTCATCAATCTCTTTTGTCTGTTCATAATAAACATCCCTGAGACCCCCGCCTGCAACCTGCTCCATTTCTTCCAGATTAAGTTCCCTTTCTTCTGCATTTAAAATATCCTTTTTTTCTTTGTTTTCTTTTTTATTCATTCTAATCTCCCTCTATCTGTTATATTTTCTTTTGTACAAAATCACACATCCTACACACAGGATACTAATCGTTATCAGCATCAGCCAAAATTTCCAGACACTTTCATCCCCTGTATCCGGTTTCTTTTCGGAAGAATTATTTTCTTTGTCTTCTCCATCTGTCCCCGGAGTATTGTCTCCGTCCGCATTCGGATCTTCCGGTCTCTGTGCTGCATCGCTTTTCACTGTCACTTTTGTCTCAATTGCCTTAAACATATCACTGGTCAAAGTCAGCATCGGATCTACCTCATAGGCTTCTCCCGAGCCTGCAAAAGAACCTTCGTAAGCTGCCGGCATGATCACTCCATGCAGCGTTGTCTTTCCTTTTTCTGCGCCTACCAGAAGATCATCTGATGTTACCTCAGAGACAGATTCATTGTCCACATCCCATTTCACATCAATACCATAATTTTCAAATGTGGTAAATTCATCGTAGGCAAACTGATCCGACTCAATCTGAACTACTCTGTCCAGATCCACACTCTCTCCGCCTTCTATTTCTATTGGAGCGATAGAAGCCTTTTCAATACTTTTAAATGTATCAGCAACCTCTTTCGGCGTCATACGAATAATTTTATCCGTCTGCACTTTCTGACCTAAAGATGCGTAAACATTCATGGTTTCTGTCGGATTTCCATACTCATCCACACCTGAAACAAACATATTGTCCTTTACCGATATCTTTTCGATTAAGTCTACGCTTTCCCCCGGTGCAAGCTCCGGTATCTCCACTTTTGCTACTGGTTTACCGCCTTCACTCACCGCAATATTTACAGTCTCAGACTGAGAAGTCAAGAATCCATTATTAACAACTGTCAATGTAACTTTTGCCTCATCTCTGCTCTTATCCTGAAGTACATGTACTGTTGCCAGTTCTGCATTTCCGAGAACTGTTCCTTTGAGTTCTTTTTCCGAAACGACATTGCCACCCTGTGTCAGCTTTGCCATCACTTTCCAATCCGCCCTTCCCGTTGCTTTTTCAGGCAGCTTATAAGTAAAGTGATAGTAACTTCCCGCTCCACTTGTGAATGTGATATCTTTTTCTTCCAGAAGAACATTTCCTAGTTCGTCTTCTACAGTAAAACACAAGCCTTCTACTGGGAGGAAACCGTTATTTTTGATAAATACGCTTCCATCTGTTATTTCTCCTGTCTTAGGATTTCCCATTTCAAGAGAAAGAATCTCAGGTTTTGACTGCGGTGATACTGTCAGACTTACCAGCGCTGTTGCATCTTCATCCTGAAGTGTTGTGCCATATCCTTCATTTTCTGCCGCCGGGATTTCTTTGTTCAAAGTTCTCTCTGCCATAATCAGAAGATTGCCATCATCACGGACAGCGACGTCGATGTCTTTATAATTCGCCCCCAGTGTATCTGTAATCTGAACTCTGCCGGACTGTGCTCCTGTTTCCGTATTGATTTTGCTTCCGTAAATCTGTCTCGTTGTTTCATAATTCGATCCATCTGCGGTATCTGCACTTTCCGGATCAATTTCCGCTTTTAACTGTGAACTGCTCTCTGTCCATAAAATGTAAATCTCTGAACCCTTTTCCTGAATATCATAATCTGTAATCCCCCGTCCTGCATCTGCATTTCCTTCTGCGGTATGTTCCTCTCCATAAGATGCGATGACCTGAGGCGGCACATATCCGATATCTTTGGATTTATTCAGATAATAATATTCCTCACCCTTTGTCTGACCTTCTGCCGGTGTAGTTTCTGCCTTTACATAATGTCCACCTTCGATGATACTACTGAGATTTTGCGCATAAATTTTTGAATCAGAAATCCATGTCAGGTAAGTACCGGTCTCCGTTCTTGTCAGTTTTACTTTCTGGTCTGCAGTTGTATCCGATGTGATCATAATCGGATGTGTAAATGTATCATCTTTATAATCATAAATCTGCATGTAAATGTCTCTGTCGCTCTCTGTCTGCAAATTGCTGTCTCTGTCCAGAGTAAATGCGATCATAGCAAGTTCATTATATGTCACTGCATCACTGTCAACTACCGTTGGCATCACATAACCATCCTGTCCGTACTGAATTTCATGGATAATAGGTTCTTCTGTCCAGTATCCAGATTCATCCAGCTTTTCTTCAATCGACACAACCGGTGCAATCCGCAGGAAACTCTGACCATACCAATCCTTTTCATAATCTGCGAATTCATTCTCAGATACAATGCCCGAATTGATGATCTCCTGTTTTTCCTCTTCTGTATAATGCTGTCTCCATTCCTGATTTTCAAAATCATAATACATATACGCCATGGCGCTGTACGGATTTACCGCATCGCCTAAGAGTCCTTCTCCGCCGTCTGTCCTCGTGTACTCATTTTTGGAATAGCAAAGAAGCATTCTCTCCCCGTCGTCTGTTTTGGAATATGTCACAACTGGCTGAACATCTCCTGTAATATCCTCTTCGGTCGTCTTTGTCGCCTCCTGAACCGCTCCAAAACTCATCTTATCCTTGTGAAAGAGAGCTGTATGGATGTTTCTGGATTCCAAAAGATCAATGGCATCTGCACTGTCATCAAAAACTTTATCTGCCGTTGACCACGCTGCCATGATGCCTTTCTCTCCCAGATCCACAATAGATGGGGAATCATCGACAGTTCCGTCATTTTCTATTATTTTAGGCTCTAGCCAATTTCCATTCTGGTAAATCGTATAATAAAGTGCCGTACTGTTAATTGCGTTTCTTGACGGATCTGCGTCCAGATAGACTGCCAGCACATTTCCATTTCCAAGATCTGCAAACTGAATATCAGAATTTTCATATATACCGGTCATGAGCACCTGTTCTTTAAAGGATTCCTTTGCCTCTTCTGACACCTCTGCCGATGCCGGAGCCTGTCCCCATCCAGAACGGTTGTTCAGATAAGAGCGATCGTCCGGCTGCATGATCTGCACGGAATCATACAAGCTTGTTCCTGTATCCATTACATTGCTCAGCATCTTTGTTCCGTCTGCATTTCCACTGCCCAGATCAATTTCTGACGTTCCAAAATCATACCGGAATTTCATAGTCAAAATTTCTACGAAGATTCCACCGTTGATTTTTAACATCTGCTCATCTGAAATATTCGGGTTCGTGTAATAATATAAGTCAAACAGCGCAGAAATATCTGCCCCTACTGAAGTAGACAAGAGATCTGAACCTACTTTCCCCTCAATGCCTAGACGAGGCGCCACATTAAATGCTCCGTTAAAGTCAAACATCCGATCCGCATTACTCATATTGCTGTCGAAGATATTGATTGCTTTATTTCCGTCTGCATCTTCTACCGCATTACTGATATAATACTTCTCATCATTTCTGCTAGATACTGTCATAACAGAAGTCATCGGTTCTCCCGCTGTTCCTGTCTCTCCCGGAATTCCTTTGCCAAGTCCCACATCCACTGTCAAAATCAAGTCAATTCCAACAGGTGTCTTGTAAACCATTTTTGTACTTGCATTTGCCCCTATCGTAACCGAAAGAATCATATCATGGTAATACCAGTCTCCTTTATCTTCATCAAATTTTGTTCTCACAGATAAGGAAAATGATGTGCTGAGACTTGCATTAAACGCGAGTTTTGTACTTGACTTTTTCGGGTCCTTGTTGTCTTTGACATTTTGCTTATACACGTCTTTCGCTTCTTTTCTGGCAGCTTCCGCTTCATCTACTTTTTCCTGCTGCGCTTTTATAGCAGCAGAGTCTGCTGCACTTTTCTTTAACTCTTTCAGTTTACGTTTCGCATCTGTTAAAGCTACGTCAGCCTCTCCCATTGCATTGGCTGCATTCATGATTTCCGTCGCTGTATCTTTTTCGACTTCTGTATCAGTTGCATAATCGAATCCGAATACGATTGATTTCATAAGCTCTGTATTTTCAACCGTTTTTCCGTTTGCATCAGTATATTTGCCTGTCACGATCTTCTGTGTGACCACATTTTCGCCATTGTCGAAATTGCCACTCCATCCAAAATCAAATTTCGCATCAAGAGCGCCTAAGAATCCTGCCGTACCTGAAAATCCCATTGCATTGACAAAGCTTAACATACCGAGACTTTTCGTAAGACTGATTCCCGTAGGCTGTTCATAGTAGTAATACCCATTCTGATCAACAAACTGGATCTTCATAGTCGTTCCGGCTTCAAAGCCTTCTGTTTCTGGATTGAATTCAAAGCGGAACACACCAGAGTTTTCAATTGTCTCCTTACTTCCATCATCATTTGTAACTGTGACAGGTGTCTGATCGACGAGCAGCTCTTTACTCTTAACTGCTCCGTCCTTTCCGTAAAATTTCATAACTGCCTGTTTTGGCATTACAGAATCTTCTGCGGATACAGCCTGTACTTCGATTCTGTAGTCATTATTTCCATTGGACATGGTCTGATAAGAAATCGGATTATAATTTCCATCCTTATCCTTCAAATATACCTTCGCAGAACCTTCTTTGACAGAGATCGGATAATCTCCCGGAATATTCTGCTCTGTCGCCTTATTTGGGTTCTGGCTGAAGGTATAGGTATTTCCCTGATACTGTACGTTCACAAACAGATAATCAGCCCGTTGCCAGCCAAGACGCTTCAGATGATAATAACCGTCTGTCTTATAGTTTCCTGTACCTGCCCCTTTATTTTCTCCTGTGATTGCCGTCTGGTCATCTACTGTAACATTTGCACCCTTCAATGGTTTTTTATTTGTGGATCCGGTAAATATTTCTTTTTCTTTCAGGAAAATATTTCCCTCCAGAACTCCCTCAGTATTTGTAGTTAGGGTTTGAAAATCGTACTTCAAAACCACGTTGTTTCTCTTAACCGGAAATGTGAGCGAATCGGAGATTGTCGGATTCATTCCTACATAAGAACCACCGTTTTTATTTTCGTCTACATCTATCTTTCCATCTCCATTCACATCCAGCGTATCTTCATACCATCTGGTCTTATACCACTTCGTTCCTGTCGCATCCGGATATATAATCGAATTCAGGCGAATAGACTCATTCTTTTTCAGACCTTCGATCACAAGTTTATTGGCAGGATCCCCCGATAAAAGCTGATCATCCTTTGCATATACAACTCCGCCTTTGTATCGAAGGATCGGTCTTCCATTTTCATCCAGATCCGCCACCTGGTCCAAATTGTCTCCATCTTTCAAAGCTTCTACCGTGACATGATAAGTTGATGTAGCCGCATATACAAAAAGTGGTGTCGTGGGAACAAGCATTGCCTTTTCCCCTGTGCCGGTCTGAATTTTTACTTCGTCTTTCAACGCAGAGCCGAGCGTATATGTTTTAGAGGACTTCGATACAGAAGGCGTTTCACCTCTATACATTTGTTTTGCCATCGTATCACAAATCTCTTTTGAAAGTGCTGTCGGTTTTCCTTCTACGGAAATATTTGCTGCGCTGATTTCTTCAATTCCTCGTTCATTATCATTAGAAACAGCCTGAACCATAACCGTATCCAAAGACTTGCATTTCAGAAGCTTACCACTGCCCGATTTCCAGCCATAAGTTTCCCCTTCCGTCTCAGCAAGATATACCCCTGTATCCTTCGGCTTAAATACCGGATAAAGTTCAAACACTCTTTCATCTGACATATAATCCGCATATTTTTCAATAAATGCTTTATCAAACTTAAATCCTGACGTAGAATTTGGGATTTCTATTTCTTTCTGTCCTTTTTTAATCTTCAATCCTACAAACTCTGTGTTTGATACATCCGGCGAAATACCCGCGCTGTTGCTATTCTTCGCATCGTTGTTATATTGATGAGAAATCATTACCTGTTCCGGCTGATAATAGGTCTCTTTCACAGCCCCTCCTACAATCTGAGCCTGCCCCAGCCACATTTCCACTGCATTTCCATAATTTTTTCCAGATTCAAGGCTGTCGGAATAATACTGCTTTTCCTGATAAAATGCATCCGGATTTGCCTTCGGATTTTCTTTTGAAGAATTTACGATTTTAAACGTATATCCAGGATACTCTACTTCCACACTGTCAATGGTCAATTTTGCCTTATCATTTCCAGATATAGGCTTAATCCTCAATTCTATCTCTGCATTTGTTTTTCTTGCATAACTTTTATTCTTACCGGACAAATCAATTTTCAACTCCTGGTTGCTGACATTTCCTGCATGTTCCCCAGAGTTTTCAATTCCGCTTGTAACTGCCCAAACTTTCGTACTAGAAGAATGATGTGTTTCCTTATTACATCCGCCTCCTGTTGTCCATGAGCGTCCTCCCATGGCATCGACGTCGTATTGAATCGTCACAGACTTTGCTGTAGACAGATCAAATCGCTTATCCAGCAAAATCTTCTTTTCGTTATTCTCTCCCCGGACTTCTATTGTTTTGCCAATATGAACTGGTCCCGGCGAAGTTCCCGCTCTTTCAGCCTGCGCAGCGCTTGCCGCCTCTGCATTCCCCGGTTCTACAATGTGGACCTTGGCTGCGTTGGCGTTTCCATCTACCTGACTGCCTTTTCCTTGAAGTCCCACAAAAAATGTAACCTCTCCCTTCGTCTCACTAGAAACGGCAAGTGGGATCTTCACTGTCTGCTCTGTCACGCCCTGCGGAAAAATAACATCTTCCTGTACATTGCTGTAATCTTCTGGAAATTTCGCTGTTTCCGCGCTCGTTCCCACGGTAACTCCGGCAATACGCTCGATTCCTCCAGTTCTGTAAATCGGAACCTCTGCATAAGACGCTCCCCGCTCTACATAAATATCCGTCTGGGCAACTGCAAATACAGATTCTTCTTTTACATCATTATCTGTGATATTAATATAAGCTGTCTGCGTATCTGCCAGCTCTGCATTCTCTGCTTCAAACAATGTCAGAAGAACCTGTTCATCGGACTCGCTTACCGTATCTTCCATCGTCTCAATCGTGATGACTTTCTTGTATTCACCGGGCTTAAACGTAAAATCATATCGAACGCCGTCAATCCCTTTGGCAAATTCCTCAACCTGCTTACCGCCTGCTGACGTCATCTCCTGAATTTTACCGTATTCTTCACTGTCCGGCGCAGCTTCTCTCCAGTCCACCCTTTCTGTCTGCTGACCAAGCTGTGCATCTCTGGCCGCCTGTAGGCCGCTCTGACCTTCTAGTGCGCGGAATTCCTTATTAACATCTTCTTCCTGATTCAAGTTCGATTCGCCGGCTTCAAGCTCCACCGGAGATTCTTCCTCTAGAGTTTCCTCCACTGGAGATTCTTCTTGTTGAAGTGCATCCTCAGCTGCATTTTCTCCTCCCGAAAGTTCTGAATCTTCTTGCGAGATTTCATCATTCTTCGGAGTTTCCGCATTTTCCTTTTTCTGAGTCTCTATAAAGCTGTCCGTCAGAGTTTTGTCTGATCCTCCTTCCAATGTTCTTGACAGGAACGTACCTTCCTTTACTGTCAGCGTATAATCTCTGCTGTAAAGTGCAGAAACGTCAACTGCTCTTAAAGAAATTTTTGCTTCACTTTCTCTGTTTCCCTTTCGCAAAAGAACAATTTCTGTTTTCTCGCCTTCTGCCAAAGTAATCTGAGGATTCTCAAAGGCAAATGCACCCTGTGGGTATTCTTCTTCCATTTGAAGAAGTTCCTGCGCCAGCTGTTTTTCCTCCTCTTCTCCCTGTGCAAATGCATCTGCACAAGGAGCAAGTGTGCCCATGAGTATTGCCGCTACGACTGAAAAGGCAACCGTCCTTTTTCCTATTCTTTTTCTTCTCATTGAACTTTTTCTCTCCTTCCTTGTAACTTATCTATATAAAACACTCCTGTCAGGATTGTCAGAAGTGCAGTAACCTGTATCATATTGATTCCTGCAATCCGCAGAACTCCCTTCTGATCCATGAAAAATTCAGAAAGAAATATCATCGTCCCAAATAGCACCAGCGCCCAACCGAATAATGGTTTTTCTTTCTTCCACCGTACAACCAGAAATATAAAAATCCCTGCCGTTATCGCTACTTCCATAAGCTGCGCCGGAAATACCGGATAATCCACAGGCATTGTCGGAAAAATCACACTCCCCACCCCTGCATAATATTTTCCATAACAGCAGCCGTTCAAATAGCAGCCAATTCTGCTGAACATATGCTGAATCACGAAATAAAATGCAACTGCGTCATATGCAGCGCCCGTATCTGTCTGATACGTTTCTTTTCTGAATCTGCCTGCTAACCAATAGACTAAAGGCAGCATCCACGCTGCAAAAAGCACACGCCCGATGAAATGGGTTCCCTGCCTGTCGGTCATCATCATTTCAATCAATTCCGAAAAGGAATGAAATTCCAAAAAACTCCATGTTCTTACCATCTCTCCCGCAACAGCTCCGATTCCAAACAGCGCCAGACACAATACAAGCTGAACGAGAATTTCTTTTATATATTTTGCCTGTCTATGCTTTAGTTTTTTATTCATTACAAAAATAAATGCACCGCTTCCAAACGCCGTCCCAAGCGAAATAAAGAGATGATAAGATTCCATTTCTAATAATGTCGGTCTCATAACTCCTCCTCTCTTCCCAACTTCTGCCTTGTATTCCAGGAAAAATCCTTTCATGTATTCTCGTAAAGCTTCTTCCATGCATACCTAGCGAGCTTTTCTCCTAATGTCTGCACAAAATAATGTCCCTCTTTTGGAATTTCACAGACAATAAAAGGATGCTTCACATACTTATGATATGTTTTGTAAATCTTTTTATAATTTCTCGTCAGCGGATCATTCTCTCCGTAGAGCAAATATGTCGGAACCTCATGTATACTATTGTACTTTGCCATATAACTTTGCGCCGCCGCGATTTCTTTCCGAAACCTCTTATATTTTCCTTGATCCATGATGATATGACCACCGTAAATTTCTTCCAGAATCCTTTTCCCCGCAAAAGCAGGAAGCAGATCCCATATACTCCATTCCCTGTCCCCAATCTTCATGTTTTTGTATGGGGCCGCCGCACAGAGCCAGAATGTACTTGCTTCTCTTCCTGTCTGCTTTAAAGCATCAAGAAATGCAAATGCTGCCGCCGCACCGCCACAGTATCCCATGACATGTATGCGAGTATCCCCGGAAATTTCCCTCGCCAATTCTTTTAGATCCTCATGTACGTTTTCTTTGTCGGCAAAGCTCCTGCAATATACCCACACCTGAACCGCCTTATCTTCAAAACCCTCTGCAAATTTCTGGAAGCACTCCACATTTCCTCCGGCATAGGGGAAACAGATGAAAACATTTTTCATGTCATTTTCTTTTTTTAATATGACAAGATTTTTCTTTTTGGGCAAATGTTTTCTCTCGTTCATCCGCGCTGTCTTCGCCATCTTTTCAAGCGTACAATCGGCGTAAACATCCTGAAAGGTAAGATGTATCCCCATACGCTCCAGATCAAGGACAAATTCGACTACGCCAAGAGACGTCAGCCCGGCGTCAAATACAGATTCTCCGGCTTTGACGCCTTCTGGAACCTGCCTCATGAAGGCTTTCTGTAAGTTTCTCAGAAATTTCTGAAAAATATGATCCTTATTCTTGCTGTCAAACTCCTGCGAAAGTTCCTGAAAAAGCTTCTCAGAAAGCAGCTCCTCCAGTTTTCTTCTGTCCTTCTTTCCATGAGCACTTACTGGCAACTCTTTAACCTTTATGATGGTATCAGGGATACAGTATTCAGAAAGCGCTTGTCTTGCCCAGCCGGACAAATCCACATCCTGCCCTGAGTCTGACACATAAAAGACCGCAAGACGATTGTCCATCTTCATCACTTCTGCATCTAGAACTCCTGGACATTTTGTAAGCTCCCTCTCAATATATTCTGGATTCATCCGCATCCCCCGGACTTTTATCTCACTGTCCAAACGTCCCAGAAAATAAATCTGACCATCATAGCCATATTTCCCACAGTCTCCTGTTCGGTAATATCGCCTGCCATTTTTTTGGATGAATTTGATATCTTCAGCATTCAAATATCCCGCGCCCGTCTGCTTTCCTGCAATACAGATTTCTCCCACAACGCCCGGCGGAACTGCCTCTCCTTTTTGATTCCAGATAAAGATTTCTGTTCCCGGTACTGCTTGTCCGATGGGAATTTCTGTTTCACCCCCTTTACATTCATACATGCTCACATCAATTGCACATTCAGCCGGTCCATATAGATTGTATAGCTTAATGTTTGGGAATATCCGATAGGTTTTTTCCACAAGTTTTGGTAAAAGTGCTTCACCGCTGCAAAATATATATTCCAACTCAGGAAATTCCATCGGATGTCTTTCCAGATATTTCAGCAGAACAGCCAAAACAGACGGCACAAAATGCACTTTCGTAATCTTCTTTTTCTGCATCATTTCTGCAAGATAAATCACATCCGCTTCTTTCTTATCTTCTGCCACATACATTTGCCCGCCATCGATCAGAGGAAGTAGTAATTCCCATATAGATACATCAAAAGTCTTTCTTGTTTTCTGCAGATATGTGCCGCCTTTTCCGAAATATTCGCTCATCCATGCAAACCGACAGGCAAGTCCTTCATGAGTATTGAGCGCTACTTTTGGCTTTCCTGTCGTTCCTGATGTATAGATTCCATATGCAATATCCTCTTTTGAAATCCTGTCTGCTCTTTCAAGTAACTGATCCACATTGTCGTCCGCTCTCCGCTCATTTTCCCTAATAACTGCTCCAGTATCAAAGGTGTAATGAGAATATCACAGTTTTTTATTCTTTCTTTTCGGATATTCTCGCTGTCCTTTTCATTTATCGGAAGAAATCCATAGCCCGCAATCATACTGGCCATCATCAGAACCGGAAGATAACGGCTTCGTGGAACTGTGATTCCGATGAATCCTTTTCCCATATATTTATCTTTTTCTCCCAACATCTCTTCCAGATATGCCACCGTACATCCACAAAGCAGAAGAATCTCTTTCCCAGTCAACTTTCCCTCCCTGTCTTCTATCAGAATTTCCTCTTGCCTGCTTCTCACATTTTCTAAAAACTGTTCGGCAACAGATTGACTATACTGCCACTTTGCTTTCTCTCTCTTCTTTTCATCTTCCGTATCTTCTTCACAAAAAATACTGATATCAGACACCTGCTGCGTAGGTTTCTCTGTCATCTGACACAGGACTTTAAACATCCTCTTTAGAAATCTTTCGGCATCAATCCGATTCCATCCGTAAACACTATACACCAAAACCGCTTCTGTCTTTGACTCCTCTTCATTCCATTTCAGTAGAAGCGGAACTTCCGAACTTCCATTCTCCAGTTCTCCCACCTCTCCATGTTCAATTCTCGGAAGAAACCTTTGACTTCGATAAGATATCATCAAGTCAAACAATGTACCATCCAAACCCATATCCTTTTTCCAATCGCTGAAAGAATAGGCTGCACACCGCATACCGTCCATCAACATACAAGAAGTTTCTTTTAACAATGCTCCGACTGTCTGTTTTGTAATGGCAACTTCAACGACCTGTGTATTCACATACATTCCCATGGTTTCCATCTGGGACGGCTTCCGGTTCAGCACGTTGCGCCCAAGGAACTTTGCAACACGGCCACTATAGGCTTCAAGTACAATTCCCCCTGCCGCAAACAATAACACCTCTGTAGAAACTTTTTCGTTTGTCGAAAACTCTTTTATCCTTTCATGCAGTTTCTTAGGCACTGCCATCCGCAGGACTTCCGCATGATCTGTAGTTTGAAAAATACATTGGTTTTCTCCGGAACGTATTTCCTCGTGCCATCTCTTCCTGTACTTTTCTCTCGCCCTTTTCATCTGGAGTTTCGCCTGATCCTCCATACATTCCTGAACAAAAAGTGAATCTAACTCCGTTGTCTCCACCCCATATCGCTCAAGTTCCAGATAGATTTTTTCTGCCTTTCTCACAAGAACAGAGAAAGCATTGCCATCCATAATCAGATGTGAAAATCGTCCGAAAATATAACACCCCTGATCGCTCTTTATGTATCTGTAATCCGAAAGCAGAGTATGCTCTGTCGGCATCTTTTTACACATCCAGCTCTGCATTTCTTCTATAATTTCTTCCTGCGATCTTCCGCTTCTGTCATAAAAGGGAAGTGTATACTCTTTATACATTTCCACATACTGACGACCATTTTCTGTCATATATAAGCGCTGGGCAGAACATTTCTTCAATACTTGATTCAGCGTATCCTGCCAAATTCTGTAATTTGTCATGGATGCTGAATAAATATATCCTCCTAAATTGCAGATTGCTGTATCTTTCATTGCTACATATCTGTTCCAAATATTTTTCTGATATGGCGTTAATTCCATTAATGTATTCATATTTATTCTATCGTCAGCAAATCTGCCAGTCCTGTCATATCAAGCATTTCCATAATTTCTTCATTCACATGAAGCAGTTTCATTTCTCCCTGCCTGCTCATTACCCTATCTGCCGCCATAATAACACGGATGCCGGCAGAAGACATATACTCCACCTGTTCAAAATCAAATACAAGTGTCTCAATCTCATTTGTCACGGAATGCTTCAGTTCCCCTTCTAGCATTGGTGCTGTTGTCGTATCAATTCGACCTTCAATTTTAACTGTTAGTTCCCCGCCTGTTACATGTTTTTTAATCTGCATTTTCCCTTTCCTTTCTTGCCGCCTGTCTATTTTTCGGTTATGGTTCATGTTCCACCCTATTTTGTCAATTGTTTCGGTCACTTACACAAATTTCTTTCCAATAGAGAATCTGTTTCTCTGCTCCTGATATTGATAATCCACATAATCCATGGTTTGTTTCACGACAAAAAGTCCCAGTCCACCGATCTTTCGCTCACTTTTTGGTGCGTCAATCTCCGGATCGACGCTTTCCAGCGGATTATACGGGATTCCATCATCAACAAAAACCAGATAGATCATATCATTCAGAATTCCCAATTTCAGTTCAAGCTGTGTGGCGCTGCTATATTTCACCACATTGGAATAAATTTCATCAAAGGCAATAGCAATCTGATGAAATACTTTTGGGCTGCATTCCTCTGGAAGATTTTCCTCTACGAATTTCGCCCCGATCTCCGTATTCTCATACACTGCATTTAATGTGATCGTCTTCCACCGAGCATACATTTTCAATGCAACCATGGTAATGTCATCAAACTGTTCTGCTTTTCCTGCAAACCGGTCTATATCTTTCCGTATCGTCTGAACCAACTGTTCTGGCGCCTGATCATAATTTTCTTCCATGCAGTGCAAAAGCCGATCTTCTCCATATAATTCTTCTTTTTCATTATTCGCCTCTGTCACACCATCCGTATAGAGATACAGCATATCTCCCCGTGTAAATGTAATCTGATTATTTCTGTAACGGATTCCTTCACGCATACCAAGCATAATACTTCTTTTGTATGTCTTATGATCCATATAGACGAATGGCTCACCTGCCTTTTTCAAAAGCGGCGGATTATGTCCTGCATTGGCAAATGTCAAAGTCCCTGCGCTGTAATCCAGAATACCGAGCCAGACCGTTACAAACATGCCGGTTTCATTATTTTCACAAAGTTGCATATTCGCAAGCTCTAATGCTTCTGCAGGACTTTTTCCATTCAAAACAAAGTTTTTAAGCAATGTCTTCGCAGTCATCATAAACAACGCTGCCGGCACACCTTTTCCTGAAACATCAGCAATGACTACCCCTAATTTCTGTTCTTCAATCAAAAAATAATCATAGAAATCCCCTCCGACTTCTCTCGCCGCATCCATAATTCCGCAGATCTCATACTCGTGAAATCTTGGTATCACATGCTCTGCTGCCGGAAGCGCTGAACGCTGAATCTCTCTTGCAAACTCCATTTCCTGATTGATCTTGGCAGCAACCTCTTCCATCGTCTCTTTCAAAGCATGGACTGTGGCATTAATACCGTCTGACAAGACGGAAAATTCTGCATTATTGCGCACCTCGACTAGTTCGTCAAGATTCCCATTCTGTATCATCGACAACGACTGATTTACATGATAGATCCGGTCAACAACATTATCCTGTAAGAGCTTTGAAATCAGCAAAAATATGGTCACAAAGATCACAAAATTAACAAAAAGCAGAATCATTGCCGTTTGATTCCGATCTGCATAAATTTCATCACCAAGCATCATTCCTATCACAGTCATATCTCCACTCTGCATTGCCTTACAAAAATAAGTGCTCCCTGATAAGACTGTTAAAAACACATCTTTCCCTGCTTTGACTTCTTCCATGGAAAATCCTACTTCCGTCAGCTTTTTCCCTATAAATTCCCGATTTCCCGAATGTATTATCGTCTCGTCTTCCACAAGCAAAATCGTTCCCTTAGATCCGGCCCGAAGGGATGTAGGCGTATTATACGCCTCTCCCTTCTCAATCCCCTGAATCACTTCTGTCAGAATAACTTCCAAATAAATATCCGCATTTTCCCTGTCCTGAATTGTCTGCAAAGTATACGAAGAAAGCAGTGTCACCAAAAATCCTCCAGTCATAAATACAACCAGCCATTTCTGAAAAGTCTTTCGCATAGGAATCTGCGTTGTTTTAACATCCTGCATTTCTCTTTTCTTTATGAAAAATATTACAATTGAAACTATCAGAATGGAAATACAGATTTCAATGGATGTATTGGCTCCTAAAATATTGACAAATGCCAATACATAAGCCGAAAGTTCTGAACCTCCGCCCAGCATATCTGGATGCAGGATACACAACAGTATCGTAACTGCCACTGTATTTGTAACCGTGCCTGCTAATGCCGCACCGCCACCCGCAATACACTCGGAGGAAATCGTATCATCATCCATGTGTTTTTTCAAAAATCTGTAGACAAACCATGCCGCCAACGCAATCAATAACCTCGGAACTATGGATAAAACCGGATTTACAAACTGATGGTCTAACGTTTCCGCACCATAGCCCGATGCAGCCACCATTGTTCCGATGCCAAAGATCCCTCCTAGTATTCCCCCATAAGGAAGTCCCAATAAAATTGCAGCTAGTATCACTGGAATATGTAGAATTGTAATTGACAGACTGCCATTTGAAATTTCCCCAAAGCCTGTAATAAGCAATATAATTTCAACTGCAATCAGACCGACACTAATAATCACCTTTTGTTTATCCATATAATCTACTCCAATTCCGTATTAAGTCCAAACACTTTTTTAAAGCTTTCCATTTGTTCCTCTATTTCCTCTTTACCGTTGCCTGTCCACCTGCTGTCTTTCTACCAATTCAGCAAAATGTCCCTTTCTCTCCAACAGTTCCTCATAGGTTCCGTCTTCTACGATCTTCCCCTGATCCAGCACGACAATCCTGTCACAGTGTCTAATGGTAGACAATCGATGTGCAATCACGATTCTGGTACACTTTAATCTTTCCAAAGATTCTGAAACCTGTTTCTGTGTAATATTATCCAATGCCGAAGTGGCCTCATCAAACATCAGAATCCTTGGTTTCGGTGCGATAGCCCTTGCAATCAACAACCTCTGTCGCTGTCCTCCAGAAATGCCGCCATGCCCCTCTGAGATAATGGTATGCATTCCCATTGGCATCTGCCGGATATCGTCTGCCATCCCCGCCATCTCTGCTGCCTCCCATGCCTGTTCCAAAGTTAGCTGCGGTGCGGAAATTGTAATATTGGAATAAATATCTCCCTGAAACAGTTTCCCGTTCTGCATCACGACACCAATCTTCTGCCGCAAGGATTTTACATCCATAGAATTGATATCTTTTCCATCATAATAAACAGCACCTTTCTGCGGCTTTTCAAATCCTAAAAGAATACGTATTAACGTAGATTTTCCACATCCGGTCTTCCCTACGATTGCTACATACTGTCCAGGACGTATCTTCAAAGACAGATTATCCAGCACATTGGGCATCGTCTTCTGATACCGAAAAGACACATTGTTTAATTCAATAGAACCTCTCAGCCTTGTAACAACCTGACGTTTTGTATCTATTTCGGGCTCTGTTTCCAGAATTGGAGTAACCATTTTTAAAATGGGCTGAATCCGGGATACCGTAATCACAATCCCCGCAAGAGAAGCAAATGCTCCGCTTACCATGCCATAAGCGCTGTTAAATGCCATATAATCTGCCATCGTAATCCCAGAGTGGATTGCCGTATAATATATTACAATTGTTCCCACAAGGGAAATAGCTGTTATGATAGTTCCGTTTAATTTCAAAAACATAGGCGGCTTATATAAGTATTCTGCCGCGTTCACATATTGTCTGCTCCATTTTGCAAACGCTCTCTTTTCAGCCCCTGCATTTTTTATCTTTGCAACTCCATTGATAAGCGCATACACCATTCCGCTTTCTTTTCCCGCCTCATTCATCTGCCTTTCTGTAATACGCATCTGCACCACAGATGTAAGTAATAAAAAGCATATTGTTACCAACGTGATCACAATGGAAGGTACTACCAGTGTCGGCGCAAATTTCAAAACCTGCCCAATATAAACCAATGAAAATACAGCGGTCAGACCGGTAGAAAATACAGCGTCAAATATCATACTGCAAAGCCGGTTCATATATCCGATGCGGTTAGCCAATTCTCCGGAACTGAATCTTTTGAAAAAGTCAACCGGAAGAGACAACACCCGCATCATAACTGCGCTCTCGACTGCCAAATTCATCTTCGTGGAAATGTTTGTATTCAAAATACCCTTTATAACTGTAATAAAACTTCCTGCAAGCGTCACACAAAAAAGGGTCAGGACAACCGCCATAAGAAGCGGTCTGCTTCCATACACCAACACTTTCCCATACAGATAGTGACTGATTTTCGGAGTTACAAGACCAAGTGCCGTTAACACGCCTGTTGCAGCAAGTATCATCATATAATCCTTTGTATGTAACTGCCGGAAAAGATACCTGAGCAAATCCGGGATTTTCAGTTTTGTCAATGAAAACGGCTGATAAAAACATACCGCTTCTTCATCGATTTCTTCTGCATTTTTGCGGTTTATTTTCTTTATTTTTCCCGTGGAATATTCCCTATAATAGTAACCATGCATTCCTCCCGGAAGAAGTGCTATGATACTGCCGTCCTTTTTCGTTCCCAGCATAGCTCCAATGGCATCCTGATACCAATCCCCGGATAATTTTACAGTTCTTCTCATAATACCTGCAGGACATAGCAGGTATTCCAATACTTCATTGATATCCTTCAACTTATCCGGTATTTCCCGGATACGCACATGATAATATTTTAAAATATCACCAATGGCCTCCTCTGCCAATTTCCTGTCATCCGAAAAACTAGTTATTATTTTTTCACTGCTGACCAGATTTGCCATCCGGGCAAACGCTTCGGCAAACATTTCATCATCATTTTCTATTCGCTGTTTTATTTGTTCATCAAACCACCCCATGACTCCGTCTCCTACTCACTCAGAATCAATTCTTCATATTTCCCATGGCATGCCATTAAAGTCTCATGTGTTCCACGCTCTGCTATTTTGCCATGCTCCATCACGATAATCTCATCACAATCCCGAATCGTAGACAATCGATGGGCGATCACAATACAGGTAATCCCCCTGTCTTTGATTGCTTTTACCACATCATATTCTGTTTTTGCATCAAGCGCCGATGTTGCTTCATCCATAACAATGATGGTTGGATCCTGGGCAAGCACTCTCGCAATCTCCATGCGCTGTCTCTGCCCTCCGGAAAAATCTTTCCCGCCTTCCAGTATCCGGTAATCATATCCCCCATCTCTCTGCATAATATCCTCATGCAGACTCGCATCTCTGGATGCAAGAATCATTTCATAATCTTCAATCGACCGATCCCACATTTTGATATTATCGGCTATCGTATCTTCGAAAAGTGTAATATCCTGATCCACTACGGCAAGTGAACCCGTAAAAATATTCCGGTCAATTTCTGATATCGGTTTTCCGTCAAACAATATTTCTCCACTCCACGGCTGATACAATCCGGAAATCAATTTTGCAAGCGTCGATTTCCCACATCCTGATCCCCCTACAAACGCCACCTTCTGTCCCATTTCCACAGTCATGTTAAAATCTTCAATCAATGGCGGTGCCAGTTTCGAATACCCAAATGTCACGTGTTTCATTTCTAGTCTTCCTGATAATTTATCATAACTGATGTTTTTGCATTTTTCATTTTTATACTCAACATCTGTCGGATATTCCATAACATCTTCAACCCGTTCCATGTCCGTACGCATTTCCCTTATAGTTGTTCCGGCATTGGCAAGATCTGTGACCGGCATCATAAAAGAAGACAACATCGTCTGAAATGCAAACAACATACCGACGGTAAATTCACCCTTGATGATCAGATTAAAACCAACTCCAAGAATGGTCATATTCACAATGATTGAAACTGCCTGAGGAATGAGACCGTAATATGCATTCATTCTCATTGCTTTTACATTCTGTGAATTTACCGAAGCCTGATAACCGGACCATTTTTCAAAAAAACCATTTTCAGCGCCGCTTGCTTTGATCGTCTCAATCATTTCAATTCCGGAGACGGTTGCCGCTGTAAGCTTCGCCTCATCCCGCATCTGTACCCTGGAAATCTGAATCTGCTTTGTCGTGATATATTGATTCACAAGCAGATTTATGATCATTCCCATAATTCCGATCAAAGTTAAAACCACACTATATCTGAGAATTACGACCAGGTAGATCCCCATCATGATCAGATTTAACATCGTAGGCGCCAGTGTCTGGATTAAAGTAGCCGCAATCGTTGCATTCGTTGCCTTTCTTGCTACAATATCACCTGCCATGCGCTGACTGAAAAACTCTACCGGCAGCCTGAGAACATGCCACATATACTGTGCATTTGCTTTCACTGCAAGTTTGCCCTGAATTTTCAGCGAATAGACTGCCTGCATTCCGGACAATACAATCTGCATAATTGCAAACATAGCCAGAAACACAAAAAACGGATATATCCATGCCGGATTCAGCCCTGTAATCAACTCATCCATAAAGATTCGTGAAAACACTGGATTTATGACACCAAACAAAGTAGTAATCAACGAAACCAACACAGTAAACAACATGGCTGCCCCGGTTCCTTTCATCTGTTTGGTGACAAATTTTTTCATACTTTTCTTTTTTCCGTCCGACACAAATTCCCCGGAAGGTTCCATTATGATACAGACTCCGGTAAACGACTTGTCAAATTCATCCATAGACATCTCAACGACACCTTTCGCCGGGTCATTTATCACCGCTTTATTTTTCTTAAATCCATCCAACACCACAAAATGATTGAAATTCCAGTGAATAATACATGGAAATATCCCTTTTGCTTTTAAAGTTTTCGGTTCAAACCGAAAACCTTTCGCCGTCATCCCATAATTTCTTGCCGCAATTAATATATTTTTTGCATTGGACCCATCTCTTGATACTCCGCAGTCTATCCGAACCTGTTCCAGAGGAATCCATTTCTGGTAATATGCCAGAACCATTGCAAGGGACGCCGCTCCGCATTCTAATGCTTCAAGTTGTAAGATAACCGGCACCTTTGCCACCTTATCAGTAACTGGTGATTTCATTCTCTTTTTCATAGTCTGTTTTTTCATCTTTCATTTATCTTTCATAATTAATTGGCAAAAAATGAAATAGGCGCAACCGTCTCCGTTACCACTTCCCCATTTACTATAACATTCACTTCAATCTCTCCTGCAATTCCCCAAATAATCACTGCTGTAAGCATCAAAACAATTGCCGCAAGAACAAGCCACATACCTGGTTTTGTTACTTGTATATAATCATCAATCTCTTCGGGAGAAGAAATATGGTCTAAACTCTTTTTACGAAATATCGAATCGCTCATCAAAACCTCCTCATCCGACATTTATAAAATAAGATAAAAGGTACATCTCACTTGTTACTGAACTAAAAAATACACCTGAAATATGCAAGCACAGTATATCATGGCACTTTTACATCCACAACATCAAAGTCCTCAATGGGAAAAAATAAGATTTTATAGGAATATTTTTCTGGTATAATAGATATAAGGCAGCAAACACCAAACATAGAAAGAAGGAAGAATTTCATGAATACAACAAAAAAAGAAAAGCTGGAAAAATTATTAATCCAACAGTGCAGTCTTGTTTTTCATTCCTATTTTAACCGGGATATGGATACCTTTGTCACATTGCTTGACAAAGATTTTGTATGGATCGGCTCCTATGAATTCCAGTTCACCAAAGGAATTGAAGAATTTTTAAAAATTACAGAAGATGAGCAAAATGAACTTTCTGCGGAAGTCTATGACGAAGAATATCATATTCTTTCTCGCGAACAAAATACATGGATTGTCTATGGTCGTTTCTGCGCTTCGACCTGGAAGGATAAAACCACCTTTTTATATACCCGCCAGAGAGCCACTTATGTATGGAAACTTACAGATGGTATATTTAAACTCCTGCATCTTCACTGCACAATGGCAAGAGATATTCCGCTGGAAGGAGAAGTGGATACTTCCAACAAACAAAAGATGAATACCAGATGGTACGACTATATGCTGTATGTAGAGAAAAACCGTTCAAAGGATCAACAACATTTTCTATTAAAAGATGCCAAAGGCGGAATGCATTACCTGCTTCCTACTGAAATCCTATATGTTTCCATTTCATATCGTATCGCGACAGTCTATACTTCGGCTGGAAACTTTTGTGTACACAAAAATCTGTCGCAATTGCTGGAGTTGATGCCATTTTTAATGCAGACACATAAAAGCTGGCTTGTAAATCCACTGTATATTATAGAAATAAAACGATACAATATAACACTTGCAAACGGAAGTGAAATTCCGATTGGGAAATTACGATATGACGAAGTGCGGAATCTCTTGATGAAACGATAGAATTTAAGAGGGACTATCTTTATATCTTTTAACCAATGTCATCTTATTTTCATGCTCGCTTTTGTGCGGGCTTTTTCATTCAAGGATTCAACGAATATCGAACTTTCCTATAACGTTAAAAGAGGACACTCTCGGGAAGATTTCTATCTTGATATAATTTTTATTGAAATTCGCAAGGGCATCTTTATGCCTCTTATATGCGTTTCCATCTAAAGCATGAATAGTTGAATTAGCATGATAAATTCCATAATGGGCTCTGTTATTCGCTCCCCTGCATTATGCTGCATCAAATAACTTTACCCCCTCACTTGCCACATTAGAATAAAACAGATACACTTCTACCCACTTATTAAAATGCTCTTGGTTCTTTGCTATCGGCTTAATATCTACATCATAATCCATATTAAAATCATAGGTTACACCAGATAACTCATGACGATACTTTTTGATGTCTATATCACTTAAATCCAAAAGCACCATAATATCTATATCCGAGTCCTTTGTATAATCGCCCCTTGCATAAGAACCATACAGAATAACTGTTTTC
>JAGZJD010000147.1 GCA_018365895.1 Lachnospiraceae bacterium
CCTCCCTTTTCTATAATAATCTGCTTTGCAAGCATTCTATTATCCACATATTCACCAACTTTCGGTATTAAAAATCACATACACTTAATTTGTTGTTGTATCCATATTTATTATAGCGTTTAGATTTAAATAGTCAATAATTTCACACACAAATTTGTACTTTTGTGTGTGAAATTATTGCTGTTTGACATCTAAAAACTAGGAAGAATACGCGTATAAATACGAAATTCTCAATTTATTATGTGATAACAACCAAAAAGCAAAGAGAAGGCTGGATACTACTTATCGAAGAATAGCATACAGCCTTTTTCTTATATGCTGCTTATGCATCGGCCAGTATATTCGTTCAACTCTTCCCATTCTTCACGATTCCCACAACGCCGCAGATAGTCCTTATCACCATCGATAGCCACAGCCCCACATTTACAAAACTTGAAATCATGACGATGAGTGCTTTATATATCACCGCACTTTTTGTATTCGATTTTATTTGTAATAGTTTTTTCTATGTAATCAATCTCCAATCTAACGCACCAAACATGCCTCTTTATCAAAGAGCTGGACTCCGTCAATGAAGTCCAGCTTCAGTTCTATATTTTAATCTTTCATAAGCTCAACCATCATCCTTGTATCCAGCTTAAAGCTGCTCTGGGACAACAGGCAGTCCGTATATAGTCTGACACTCACGAATACAATCCGTGTACTTCTCAAACAACTCTTTCTGCCCGTCCGTCATGGTAACGCGGAGCTTTTCTTCCTTCCTGCGGAGCAGCTCCAGTAGCTTCTTGCATTCCTTGCAGGAAGAAGTATCGTACTCCGTTAGCTCAATATTGCCATACTAAAATTTTTCAGGAATTCTCATACCGCATCCTCACGTATTAGCTTTTATTACAGCGTGGATATCGTCGATTTACAAGATAGCCTCATAGAAATCAAGCGTTTTCGACGTTTATGCACGAATATTGAACAGAAAAAGGGGAGCTTTTGGTAGTGTAAAGACAGCATAACGATTTTAAACCCATCGAATTCGAGGGGGTTAGAAAATAAGCAGGAATAAATGCCATTTACCATATCTTAAAAGAAATGGATAAAGGCTACGAATACAGAAAATCCAAGTAGGAAATTAAATTCAGCTAAAAAATAATTACCGAAATTTATCGAAATTTTAACAGGAATCGTGTATGATATCTGTAAGACAGAAGAGCCAGTATTCCGCCGCTTTTATTGCAAGAACGATTCTTAGGGAAGGAAAAACGAAGGCGGCGGTTATTCCTGGAGGCCACGGCAAAGGAAAATATAGGTTCAGAAAGAAGGAATCCACCCCATGAAAACCATCAAAGTATCAGCCGCCATCATCCGCTCCCACAACAAAGTATTCGCCACTGCCCGTGGATACGGCGACTATAAAGGTCTGTGGGAATTTCCGGGTGGCAAGATTGAGCCCGGTGAATCACCACAGCAGGCACTGATCCGAGAGATTAAAGAAGAATTGGACACCGAAATCCAGGTCGGAGAGCAGATTGGGACAATCGAATACGACTACCCGGCATTCCACCTGTCCATGGACTGTTTCTGGTGCAGTGTTGTCCGGGGCAATTTGGTTTTAAAGGAGGCCCAGGAATCCCGTTGGCTGAGCAAAAATGAACTGTACAGCGTGCAATGGCTTCCAGCCGATGCGGTTATAATAGAGAAAATAGCAAAGCATTTGGAGTGAACAGGCAGTTAACGCTCCAATACAACCATCCCAACACCCCACCCCAACCGGAGGACCACCCCATGATAAACACAGAAAAACTCAAGCCCATACTGGAAGGCTACAAGGCATATTTCCCTCAGCACTGGGAAGATGAAAAATATAAGTGGGAGGCCGTTCGGCACTTTCAGGACCACTGGGATATAGAGGCCGAGGATTTTGAAGAGATATTTACTATTTACCTATGTAAAGAACCAGGATAAGGACAACACCGGAAATGTGGCAGGAATCCTGCTCTACGCGAAAACCGACGAAACCATCACTCCTGACTGCATGTTCCATATAGGAGGAAACCAAATCGGTGCGAAAACGCTGGATTTGAATACGGACTTCAAGGTCATTGCCGCGCAGCTGGATAAGATTGCCGGGGATTATTTTCAAGTTATATGTTCGAGAAGCAGCTTTAAGGGAAAAAGTAAACTTTTTGAATAAAAACTGAGGTGAATGCAAATGGAACACCCAAACGATAAAATACAAAGTTCTGAAATGATGATTTATACAACGGAAGACGGTTTAACTAAAATTGAGACGACCTTTGATGGAGATACTGTCTGGCTTTCAGCTGATCAGATGGCCGAACTGTTCCAGCGGGATAAATCTACGATTTCAAGGCATATCAAGAATATTTTTTCAGAAGGTGAACTCATACGCAATTCAGTTGTTGCAAAATTTGCAACAACTGCCCTGACGGAAAAACATATCAGGTTGAATACTATAATTTGGATGTGATTATATCGGTTGGCTACCGTGTAAAGTCTAAACGTGGCACCCAATTCCGCATTTGGGCTACTGGTATTTTGAAAGAATATATGCGAAAAGGGTTTGCCTTGGATGATGAGCGCTTGAAAAATATGGGTGGAGGCGGATACTTCAAAGAATTGCTGGAACGGATTAGAGACATCCGTGCTTCAGAAAAGGTATTTTACCGGCAGGTTTTGGAAATTTACGCCACCAGTATCGACTATGATCCTCATGCGGAGATTTCTGTTCAGTTTTTCAAGAAAGTTCAGAACAAAATACACTATGCAATCCATGGGAAGACGGCGGCAGAAGTAATTTATACACGAGCGGATGCCGAAAAGGAATTTATGGGACTTACCACATTTGCCGGAAAACAACCTACGCTGAAAGAAGCGGTTGTTGCGAAGAACTATCTGAATGAAAAAGAACTCCGCGCAATGGGGCCACAGTGGTTTATGGCAGCGCCACAGAGCTGAGAGCGACACTGGATTACGATTTTTCAGAGGAGAAAAAGTTCTCTTATCGTAATCTTTCAATGAATGAAATCATCCATCATCTTGCAATATTCGTTTCGAGGCTATGGCAGATTCACATATTTGGCGAGGGCAATACCAGGACAACAGCAGTGTTCTTTATCAAATATCTGCGTACCCTTGGTTTTGATGCAACGAATGACATTTTTGCTGAGAACGCATGGTATTTTCGCAATGCTCTTGTCCGGGCAAACTATAATGACCTGAAAAACGTCATTCACGAAACAACAGAGTACCTGGAACTGTTTTTAAGAAATCTCCTGCTGAATGAGAAGCATCCGCTTCATAACCGGACATTGCATATCGGTGGAGCTTTTAAAGAGACTAAAAACCCGGATATTGGAACGACAAACCCGGACATTGAAGCATTAAAATCGAACATTGAGAAACGATTCCAGCCCAAAACGGTAAGCCGGATTCTCAAACTCCGCGAGGCATTTCCGAATCAGACAATTTTTGGCCGGTCGGATGTAATAGAGATAATTGGCATTCAGAAGTCCAGAGCATCGGAACTTTTAAAAGAGATGTTGGAATGCGGCGTGATTGAACCGGTATCCGGCCACGGCAAAGGAAAATATACATTCAGAAAGAAGGACCCCATCCTATGACCCGCCAACAAATCTTCACCTACGCAAAAACAAAATACG